>NZ_PSVX01000002.1:0-113027 GCF_002932695.1 Rathayibacter sp. AY1D2
GCTCGAGGGCGGCGGCATGCCGGGCAAGCTCAAGGACTGCCAGTCCAAGGATCCGTCGATCTCCGAGATCTTCATCGTCGAGGGCGACTCGGCGGGCGGCTCCGGGGACGCGGGATCTGTGGACGCAGGCGCTGGGGACGCGGTCTCCGAGGAGGAGGCCGCGACGGAGGAGACGGCACCAGGAGAAGGGGAGTCGGACGAGACCGGATCGGGAGAAGAGGAGCGGGAGGACTCGGGACCGGGAGGAGGGGAGTCGGAGGACACCGGATCGGGCGAGGCGGAGTCGGGTGCGGTCGGCTCCGGCACGGCGATCGGCGCGGCGGCGGCGCCCGTGCCGACGATCCGGCCGGCCTCGATCCGCACGGTGTGCGCGGCCAGCGCCTCCGGGACGTCGTCGAAGACGGCCGCGGTGATCAGGACCTGCTCGTAGTCGGCGACCACCGAGGCGAGGCGCTCGCGCCGGCGCGCGTCCAGCTCGGCGAAGACGTCGTCGAGCATCAGCACCGGATCGCCCATGGGGGAGTCGCGCCGGAGCAGCTCCGCAGCGCCCAGCTTCAGCGCCAGGGCGAACGACCAGCTCTCACCGTGGCTGGCGTAGCCCTTGGCCGGCAGCGCGTTCAGCTCGAACTGCACGTCGTCGCGGTGCGGGCCGACGAGGGAGACGCCCCGGTCGAGCTCGCGGCGGCGCACCCCGGCCAGCGCGGACGCGAACGCCTCCGCCAGTCCCTCGCCCGCCGCCGGTGACGCGGCGCCCGGCTGCTCCACGGGCTCGCCGTCGTCGTCGACCGCGCCCTCGATGCTCAGGCGGGAGCGGAGCACCGGACGCTGGTCGGCACCGGCGACCGCCTCGTACGCGGCGCGCACCGGTCCGCTCAGCTCCTCCACCAGGGTGAGGCGCGACTGCATGATCTCGGTCCCGAGCGCGATCAGGCGCTCGTCCCAGATGTCGAGGGTCCCGAGCTTCGAGGGGTCCCGGACGCCGCTCGCCCGTGCGGACTTGAGCAGCGAGTTGCGCTGGCGCAGCACCCGCTCGTAGTCGGCCTGGACGGCGCTCATCCGCGGGGAGCGGAGGATCACCAGCTGGTCGAGGAAGCGGCGGCGGGCCGACGGGTCGCCGCGGATGAGGAGGAGGTCCTCCGGCGCGAAGAGGACGCTGGAGAAGAAGCGGGGGAGCTCGCGCGGCTTGATCCCGCCGCGGTTGATCTGCGCGCGGTTGGGGGAGGAGCGGTTGATCTGCACCTCGGCCAGCAGGTCGCGCTCGCCGTTGCGGAGGCGGGCGCGCACCACGGCGCTGTCCCGGCCGGCGCGGATGAGCGCCTGGTCGCTCGACACGCGGTGCGAGCCCAGGGTGGAGAGGTAGCCGAGAGATTCGACGAGGTTCGTCTTGCCCTGGCCGTTGCGGCCGACGAAGAGGTTCGGTCCGGGCACGAGCTCGACATCGACCGACTCGTAGTTCCGGAAGTCGCTGAGCGCCAGCTGCGTCACCTGCACGTCGCGCTCCTCTCCTCCACCCGTCGTCGCGGGCCTTCACTGCACCCCTGCGGGCTCCTGGCCCGTCTCGCTCGGCCGATCCACCCGCTCCGGCGCCTGCGGCCCGCTGTCCCACGGTCGGCCAGGCCTTCGCCCCCGGTCTCGACACACCCCTGCGGGCTACTCGACCAGCACGGCGGCGGAACCGTCCGGGACGCGGATCCCGATACGCCCGTCCGGGGCCACTACTCGCTCACCATGATCGGCCGAGCCCCGTCCCCGCCCGTGAAGGCGGCCGAAGGCTCGCCGCCCGACGTCGGTAGCGAGGTGGAGGCGGCCGGAGGCCCGCCGCCCCCGTGAGAGCATCCCTGCCTCACGGGGGCGGCGGGCCGCAGTCCGCCGTCCGTCACCGGCCCTGCGGAACGCGCCCCCCTCCGGAAGCCGACCGCCGTGAGGACTGCCGGAGGCAGTCCTCACCAGCCGACTCAGTCGACGGCCTTGACGGAGTGCCCGCCGAACTGGTTGCGGAGCGCTGCGACGGCCTTCATCGCGGGGGAGTCCTCCTGGCGGGAGACGAAGCGGGCGAAGATCGAGGCGCTGATCGTGGGCACCGGGACGGCGTTGTTGATGGCCTCCTCGATGGTCCAGCGGCCCTCGCCCGAGTCCTGCACGTAGCCCTCGATGTTCTTGAAGTCCGGGTCCTGCTCGAGGGCGCGGACGAGGAGTTCGAGCAGCCAGGAGCGCACGACCGTGCCGCGCTGCCAGGCCTTGAAGGTGCCGGTGACGTCCTTGATGATGTCGCTGCGGGTCTCGAGCAGCTCGTAGCCCTCGGCGAACGCCTGCATCAGGGCGTACTCGATGCCGTTGTGGACCATCTTCGCGTAGTGGCCGGCGCCGACCTCGCCGACGTGGACGAAGCCCTCCTCGCGGGGGCCCTCCGGGCGCAGCGCGTCGAAGACGGGCATGGCGTACTCGACGAGCTCCTTCGGGCCGCCGACCATCAGGCCGTAGCCGTTCTGGAGTCCCCAGACGCCGCCGGAGACTCCCGCGTCGATGTAGTGGATGCCCTTGGGCTTCAGCAGCGCGTCGTGCTTGAAGTCCTCGGTGAAGCGGGAGTTGCCGCCGTCGATGACGAGGTCGCCCTCGCTGAGCTTCTCCGACAGGTCCTTGACGACCGCGTCGGTGATCTCGCCGGCCGGCACCATCACCCAGACGATGCGGGGCGAGGGGAGTGCGGCGATCATCTCGTCGAGAGAGGCCGCGTCCGAGACGTCGGGATTGCGGTCGTAGCCGGTGACCTCGAGCCCCTTGGAGCGGAGGCGGGAGCGCATGTTGTCGCCCATCTTGCCGAGGCCGACGAGTCCGATGTGCATGGTGAACCTTCCTGGATTCGTTGTCCGGCGGGCGGGCGCTCGTCGGGAGCGGGGCGGTCGCGGCTCTGCGATCCGGGGAGTGGTCAGCGCAGCAGCAGGTTGGGCTGGAGCAGGTAGCGGTAGCTGTCGCTGCCGGGCTGCTCCCGCGAGGTCTGCGCGGTGATCAGGACGGGGCCGGGCTTGTTGGGGTTCTCGGTCTTCGTGAACGCGATGCGCACGAACTCCGAGTGGACGGCGGCGAGGCCGTCGAGCAGGAACTGCGGCTTGAGCGAGACGACCACGTCGTCGCCGGTCACGATCGCGTCGATGCTCTCGGACGCCTGCGCCTGCTCCGAGCCGATGGCCTCGAGGGTGAGGCCGTCGCTGCTGAAGCTGAAGCGGAGGGCCGCCTCGCGCTCGAGCACGAGCGAGACGCGGCGGGTGGCCTCGATGAGGTCGCTGGTCGACATGACCGCGTAGTTCTCGACGGAGGCGGGGAAGAGGCGCTTCACGGGCGGGAAGTTGCCCTTGATCAGCAGCGAGGTGACGGTCTTGCGGTCCGCGGTGAAGGCGATCAGCTCGCGCTCGTCACGGTTGGTGATCGCGACGGAGACGGTGCCGGAGTGGCCGAAGGTCTTGCCGACCTCCTGCAGCGTGCGCGCGGGCACGAGGGCGGTGAGCGGCTGGGTGGGCGCGGGGTTGTCCCCGTTGTCCCAGTCGATCTCGCGGACGGCCACGCGGTAGCGGTCCGTCGCGACGAGGCCGATCGTGTTCTCGGTGATCTCGAGCTGCACGCCGGTGATGACGGGGGTCACGTCGTCGCGGGAGGCGGCGACCGCCACCTGCGAGACAGCGGCTGCGAAGGCGTCGGCCGGGACGAGGCCGGTGGAGGCGTCGATCTCGGGGATGCTCGGGTACTCCTCCACGGGCATCTGCAGGAGCGTGAAGTGCGCCGAGCCGGCCGAGACCGAGACGCGCGACTCCTCCGTGGCGATGCGCACGGGAGCGTTGGGGAGGCGGTTCGCGATGTCGGCGAGCAGACGGCCCGAGACGAGCACGGTCCCCGTCTCCTCCACGTCGGCGGCGATCTGCGTCTGCGCGGACACCTCGTAGTCGAAGGAGGACAGCGTCAGACCCTCGGCGGTCGCCTCGATGAGGACTCCGGAGAGGATCGGCAGGGTCGTGCGCTGCGGAAGCAGCTTGACCGCGAAGGACACCGCCTCGCTGAAGACATCGCGGTTGGCTTGGAACCTCACGAGTACACCCCTGACGAGTCGCGGACGAAGACCGTCGCCCATCGTACCCGCCGGGCTCGACGAGCTCGGAAGGGGGTGGACCGCCGAGCACTCCCGAGCCGCTGTGGAGAGGTTGCCGGTCGAGGCTTCATTAAAGAGAGAACTGCGTTAACAGTGTTAACACGTGTGGAAACTGTGGAAAACGCTTCGGACCCCTACTCCTGGGTGGGATCGGAGGGACCCGCCCCTGTGGAGGGAGTGTGAGCGGGCCCGTGGACGCCCTGTGGAGCGATCCGAGCCGACCGGTCGCCCTCCACAGGCGGGCTCTCCCGGCGCACAGTCCCGAGGCGGTTGTCCACAGTTATCCACAGGTTCCTCACACTGTGGAAATCGGCCCTCCGAGGGGCGCGAGGCGGCGTGTCCGGGGCGCGCGAGGCAGGTCCGAGGAGTCCGTCGACGACTTCTCCGGTCACGACGGAGACCGTCGAGGGCAGCTGCCGCCGTCCGAGCGGCCCGGAAGACAGTGCGCGCTCCCTCTCCCCCGCGTTGCCCTCCGGGCCAACGCACGGCGGATCGACACCGTCCGATCGCACGCCGGCCGCTCAGCCGCTCACCCGGACCCCTTGAGCACGTGCGGTTCATGCTGGTCGAGTAGCCGCAGCGCGGCGTATCGAGACCCCCGCCGGCTCCTTCGCCCGATCTCGACGCGCGCCGACACCGACGTCCTGCTGCTCGCGCCGCGACCCCCGTCGCCTCCGCCTCCCCTCACGCGAGGAAGGAGAGCGACTACCCGACCACCGGGCTCGTACGCCGATGGACCCCCAGGCGCGCCACCCGCGACAGGCGGTCCCGGGGACCGCACGACTGTCGGCTAGCGGTTCGTCTTGATGCGGGTGGTCAGCTCGGTGACCTGGTTGTAGATGCTGCGGCGCTCCTTCATGAGCTCCGAGATCTTCTTGTTCGCGTACATGACCGTGGTGTGGTCGCGGTTGCCGAACAGCTGGCCGATCTTGGGCAGCGAGAGGTTCGTCAGCTCGCGGCACAGGTACATGGCGATCTGGCGCGCGGTGGCGACGGCCTGCGAGCGCGACGAGCCGTAGAGGTCGTCGACCGTGAGCTTGAAGTAGTCCGCGGTGTGGTTGATGATGTCGACCGGCGAGATGACGTTGTCCTCGTCGAGCGTGATCAGGTCCTTCAGCACGGTCTGCACGAGCGACATGTCGACCGGCGTCCGGTTCAGGCTCGCGAACGCGGTGACGCGGATGAGCGTCCCCTCGAGCTCGCGGATGTTGCTCGACACCTTCGACGCCATGAACTCGAGGATGTCGTCGGGCACGAGCAGCTTCTCGCTGACCGCCTTCTTGCGGAGGATCGCGATGCGGGTCTCGAGGTCGGGAGCCTGCACATCGGTGATGAGGCCCCACTCGAAGCGCGAGCGCATCCGGTCCTCGAAGCCCGTCAGTGCCTTCGGCGGCAGATCGGACGTGATCACGACCTGCTTGTTGTGGTCGTGCAGCTGGTTGAAGGTGTGGAAGAACGCCTCCTGCGTCTCCGCCTTCCCCTGCAGGAACTGGATGTCGTCGATCAGGAGGATGTCGACGTTGCGGTAGCGGCCGTGGAAGGCGTTGCCCCGGTTGTTCGCGATCGAGTTGATGAAGTCGTTCGTGAACTCCTCGCTCGAGACGTACCGCACGCGGATCCCCGGGTAGAGGCTCATCGCGTAGTGGCCGATGGCGTGGAGGAGGTGCGTCTTGCCGAGCCCGGAGTCGCCGTAGACGAAGAGCGGGTTGTAGGCCTTGGCGGGAGCCTCGGCGACCGCGACGGCCGCGGCGTGCGCGAACCGGTTGGAGCCTCCGATGACGAAGTTGTCGAAGCTGTACTTCGGGTTCAGCCGGGTATCGGTCGCCGGCACGGTCCGCAGCTCCTCGACCCCGCGGGTCGGCGCGACCGTCGCCGAGGAGGCGGTGATCGGCTCGAACGGGTTCATCGACTCCTGCGACGACGGGGAGCTGAGGGGCTCGTGCTCGATGTCGGGGTTCACCACGAAGGCGAACGTCGTGACGCCGAAGGAGTCGTCGAGCGTCCCGATCGCGCTGAGCAGGGGCACGCGCACGCGCTGCTCGAGCATCCCGCGGGTGAACTCGTTCGGGACCTCCAGGTAGAAGGTGCCCGCCATGATGCCCTTGGGCTCCACGAGCGAGACGAACCCGTAGAGGGGAGCGGTGATCCGCTCGTCCTGGGACAGTGCGCCGAGGATCACTTTCCACGCGTCGACCATCGACGTGTCGTCTGCCATCTGTCTCCGGTCCTGGGTGCTGTCGCTGTGAAGTCGCTGCGGGATCGCCGTCTCCGCCGGACCCGTCGCCGCCCGCTGCAGGGGCGTCGCGGACCGGGCGCGGAGCCGGGTCTCGAGTGCCGCTCTCTCCACAGGGTTGTCCACCGGCCTCGAGCGATGCCTGTGCGGGCGCGGGAGGACGCGGATCCCACCTGTGGATAACTGCGGCTCAACACCGTAACGAACGGAGCCGACGGGAGACAAATCCACCACAGCGACACCCGCGTGTCAATGCGCGGAACCCCGTGTCCCATGTGCATGATCGAGGTTTCGCGCCGTCCACATTTGACCGGTGGCGGAACAGGCCGTAGTTTAAATCAGTTGACGCCTGCCCGGTGTCGTCCGTGCGGCCCTCGCAGGCCGAGCGGATTCCGCAGCCGGGCACCCCTTCTTCCCGGAGGATCCGAGTCTCCGCCCGAGCGGGTGGTGCCGGTTCGCGCCGCGGAACACGTACGTGGAGATCTGATTATGAGCAAGCGAACCTTCCAGCCGAACAACCGTCGTCGCGCCAAGGTGCACGGCTTCCGTCTGCGCATGCGCACCCGTGCCGGCCGCGGCATCCTCAGCGCGCGCCGCGCCAAGGGGCGCACCGAGCTCTCCGCCTAGCAGCGAGCGGTACCGACCAGCGGTGCTGGCCAGAGCCAATCGCATCGTCCACGGAGGCGAGTACCGGACAGTCGTCCGTCGCGGTGTGCGGTCCACAGGACCGCACACCGTCACGTATGTCCGCCGGTCCTCCGCGGGCGATCCGGCGCGGTTCGGGTTCATCGTCGCCAAGACGGTCGGCACCGCGGTGACGCGCAACACCGTCCGCCGCCGGCTCAAGGCCGTGGCGTTCGAGCTCGTCCCCGAGATCGACCCCGGCACCCAGGTCGTCGTCCGCGCGCTGCCCGGCAGCGCCGACGCCCCCTGGTCGGAGCTGCGCTCCGAGGTGTGGTCCGCGATGGCGCGAGCCGCGCGGAAGAGCGGGGCGTCCTCGTGACCGCCGTGCTCCCCCGCCGCGAGGCGCCGTTCGCCCGGCTCGGGTGGGCGATCCTCCTGCTGCCGCGGAACATCGGCGTCCTGCTCCTGATCGTCTACCGGGCGGTCGTGTCCCCTCTCTACGGGGACGTCTGCCGTTACTACCCCTCGTGCTCCGCGTACGCGCTCCAGGCGGTCCAGCTCCACGGGCTCGTCCTCGGCTCCGTCCTCGCGGCCCGCCGTCTGCTCCGCTGCCACCCGTGGCCGGCCGGCGGCATCGACGACGTCCCGACCTCGATCCCCCTGCACCGACCGGCTTCCGGCCGGACCCGCTTCGCCGTGACGCGAGCCGGGTTCGTCGTGGGCCCTCGAAAGGACTGACCCCACTCCATGGACCTCCTCGGCACGATCCTCTGGCCCCTCAAGTGGGTGGTCGAGCTGCTCCTCGTCGCCTTCCACCAGCTGCTGACCTTCACCGGCATGGAGGCGGCCGCGGGAATCACCTGGGTCCTCTCGATCGTCGGCCTGGTCATCGTCATCCGCGCCGCGCTCATCCCGATCTTCGTCAAGCAGATCAAGAGCCAGCGCCGGATGCTCGAGGTCGCGCCCCAGCTCAAGAAGATCCAGGACAAGTACAAGGGCAAGCGCGACCAGCTGTCCCGCGAGGCGATGTCCCGCGAGACCATGGAGCTCTACAAGAAGACGGGCACCAACCCGCTCGCCTCCTGCCTGCCCTTGCTGATCCAGATGCCGATCTTCTTCAGCCTGTTCTCGGTGCTGAACGCGGCGCAGCACAGCCAGAAGGGCGTGGGCCCGCTCGACGAGACGCTCGCCCGCCAGTTCGGCGAGGCGAACCTCTTCGGCGTCGCACCGCTGCACCAGTCGATCCAGGGCGCACTCGCCGAGGGCGGCCAGGAGCCGGTCATCATCATCGCGGTGATCATGGTCGTCCTGATGACGGCGTCGCAGTTCATCACGCAGCTGCAGATCGTGTCGAAGAACATGTCGCCCGAGGCGAAGGCCTCGCCGACGTTCAAACAGCAGCGGATCCTGCTCTACATCCTCCCCCTCGTCTTCGCCTTCTCTGGCTTCGCCTTCCCCCTCGGCGTGATGTTCTACTGGCTGACCTCGAACATCTGGACGATGATCCAGCAGTTCATCGTCATCCGGAACATGCCGACCCCGGGCAGCGAGGCCGCCAAGGCCCGCGAGGAGCGCTTGCGCCGCAAGGGCAAGCTGGTCGAGGAGACCACGGCCGCCGGCGACGTCACCCTCGTCGAGAAGAAGGCCGTGCAGCGCACGCAGCCCGTGAGCAAGAACCGCTCCAAGAAGCAAGCCGGAAAGAAGTAGAGCCGCCATGACCGATCCGATGCAGACCATCACCGAGGACGCGTCCGCACCCGTGGACGTGGACGCGTCCGCCGTCGACGAGGCGCCCGAGTCCACGCTCTCTCAGCTCGAGGACGAGGGCGACGTCGCCGCCGACTACATCGAGGAGTTCCTCGACATCTGCGACCTCGACGGCGACATCGACATCGAGGTCCGCAACGGCCGCGCCTACCTCTCGGTCACCGCCTCCGGCGACACGAACCTCCGGGTGCTCTCCCGCCCCGACGCCGTCCAGGCACTGCAGGAGCTGACGCGCCTGGCGGTCCAGACGAAGACCGGCGCGTTCTCCCGCCTCATCCTCGACATCGGCGGCTCCCGCGACGCCCGCGAGGCTGAGCTCGCCCAGCTGGTCGACCGCGCGATCGAGCGGATCGAGGACGGCGCCACGTCGGCCTCGCTCCCGCCCATGTCGTCGTACGAGCGCAAGCTGGTCCACGACATGGTGGGCGAGCGCGGCTTCGTGTCGGAGTCGCGCGGCGAGGCGCGCGAGCGCCACACCGTCATCACCCGCGGCTGAGCGGCGTGGAGTCGACCCTCGAGGCCGAGCCTGCAGCCGCTGCGGCGATCGCCGGCGACCGCCTGCCCGTTCTGCGGCGCTTCACGGAGGCTCTCGCCGACCAGGGCGAGGAGCGCGGCCTGATCGGGCCGTTGGAGCTCCCCCGGCTCTGGACGCGGCACGTGCTCAACAGCGCCCTGGTGGCCCCTCTCCTGCGTCCGGGACTGGTCGGTGATGTCGGCAGTGGCGCGGGCCTTCCCGGGCTCGTCCTGGCCATCGTGCGGCCGGACGTCCGCTTCGTGCTCATCGAGCCGATGGAGCGTCGCGTCGTCTGGCTTCAAGAGCAGGTCGACGGACTCGCACTCGAGAATGTCTCAGTTATTCGAGCCCGTGCTGAAGAGGCGGAGCTCGCGGAGCCTCTCGACCAGGTGACCGCTCGGGCGGTCAGCGCCCTCTCGAAGCTGATCCCGCTGACCGCGCCGCTGCTGCGGCCCGGAGGCGAGCTGGTCCTGCTGAAGGGCATCAACGCCGAGAAGGAGATCGAGGCGGCGGCCAAGCAGATCCGTCGTTTCCGGCTCTCCCCGCCCGAGGTCGTCGTGCTCGGCGACGGCGTGCTCTCCGAGGTGACGAGGGTCGTCCGGGCTACAGTGGGTTGATCGCCACGACGCCGCAGTGAGCCCCCGACTCCTCGTCCGTCGACTCCTCGGTGCTGATGTCCGTCCCACTCGCTGAGCGAAGGTTTCACGTGAAACAAACCGATTCCGCCGGTCTGACCGGAGGCTTCGATTCCTCGACTCCCCTGGCCCGGGAGATCGCGGATATGACCCGTCGGCGCGCACTGCTGAACGCCCAGCCGCTGCCCAAGCCCGAGTCGACGCGCGTCATCACGATCTCGAACCAGAAGGGCGGCGTCGGCAAGACGACGACGACCGTCAACCTCGCCGCCGGGCTCGCCCGCGGTGAGGCGAAGGTGCTCGTCATCGACCTCGATCCGCAGGGCAACGCGTCGACGGCCCTGGGCATCGAGCACCGCGCCGAGACGGCCAGCGTGTACGACGTGATCGTCAACGACACTCCCCTCGCGGACGTCGTGCAGAAGAGCCCGGAGTTCGCCTCGCTCTACGGTGTGCCGGCGACCATCCACCTGGCCGGCGCCGAGATCGAGCTGGTCTCGCTCGTCGCACGCGAGCAGCGTCTCCGTCGTGCGCTCGACCGCATGCTCGACACCATGGACGAGCCGTTCGACTACGTCTTCATCGACTGCCCGCCGTCGCTCGGTCTGCTGACCATCAACGCGTTCGTCGCCGCTCGCGAGGTGCTCATCCCGATCCAGTGCGAGTACTACGCGCTCGAGGGGCTCAGCCAGCTGCTCAAGAACATCGACTTGATCGAGCGGCACCTCAATCCGAACCTCGGTGTCTCGACGATCCTCCTGACGATGTACGACGGCCGCACGAACCTCTCCCAGCAGGTGGCAGCGGATGTCCGAGAGCACTTCCCGAAGGAGGTGCTGCGCGCGGTGATCCCGCGCAACGTGTAGATCTCGGAGGCGCCGAGCTACGGACAGAGCGTGATCAGCTACGACCCGCAGTCGTCCGGTTCGCTGGCGTATCTGGAGGCGGCCGCGGAGATCGCACGACGCGGAGCCCGGAAGACACCCGAGACGGCACACGAAGGAGAGGCACGCTGATGGCGACCAAGCGCACGGGACTCGGCCGGGGGATCGGCTCGCTCATCCCGACCAGCGACGAGTCGCGCTCCCGGCCTGTCGACGTCTTCTTCCCTGATCAGGTCGGCGATTCGGCCCGTGCCGAGGAGCTCCTCGAGGTCCCCGGAGCACGCTTGGCGCGACTCCCCCTCGCCGACATCACGCCCAACACGGCGCAGCCGCGGTCGGTGTTCGACGAGGACGACCTCGCGGAACTCGTCCACAGCATCCGCGAGTTCGGAGTGCTGCAGCCGATCGTCGTCCGGCCCGTGACGGCTCGCGGCGGAGCGAAGTACGAGCTCGTCATGGGTGAGCGCCGGTTCCGCGCATCGAAGGCCGCGGGACTGACCACCATCCCCGCGGTCGTCAAGGACACGGCCGACGAGAACATGCTCCGCGACGCGCTGCTGGAGAACCTGCACCGCGCCGACCTCAACCCGCTCGAGGAGGCGTCCGCCTACCAGCAGCTCCTCAGCGACTTCGGGATCACCCAGGAGGCCCTGGCGACGCGGCTCGGACGCTCGCGGCCGCAGATCTCGAACACACTCCGTCTTCTGCGCCTCCCGGCTGACGTGCAGGCCCGTGTCGCTGCCGGCGTCCTGACCGCGGGACACGCGCGTGCGGTTCTGTCGCTCGACGACGTCGAGATGATGCGCCGCCTGGCCGACAAGATCGTCAACGAGGACCTGTCCGTCCGCGCCGCCGAGGCTGCCGCCGCGCAGATGAAGGCGCCGCGGACGACCACGCGTCCCGTGGTGGAGGAGCAGGGCGGGCACTCCGGACACCTCTCGTCGATCGCGGATCACCTCGGCGACCGGTTGAACACGCGCGTCAAGGTCACCCTGGGTGCTCGCAAGGGCCAGATGGTCATCGACTTCGCCACCATCCAGGACTTGAACCGCATCCTCGCCGAGATCGGGGAGCCGACCGAGGTGTCGCTCGCTCCGTAGTGGCCGGCCTAGCGGCCGCCACTGATTCGCCGTGCGGCTGGCGTGCGCGTGCTCGCGCTGTGTTCTTGGCCGCAATCGCCGATGTGGCGGTATCCGCTCCCCTCGTCGGCACCGCGATCGCAGATCAGCACGCTTGGGGCGATCTTCGAGATGCCTTGTGAGCTGAGGATTCTCGGTTGTCGTCCTCTCTCTGATTGATAGGCCCTTCTGACCGGTACAGTCCGATGAAGTGGTTCCAGGTTCTGCGGGGCCCTGCTGACTCCGGTCCTGGTCGAGAATACGGCTGGTATCGCCGAACGGTGACGATCGCCGGGTATCTGGGGCATTGATCTCTGGATGGAGTAGCTCACGATGCGCCTATATCGCGGTTGAGTAGGCGTGGAGCGCCGGATCTAGGGTTGGCTGAGTTCAGACCTCCTGACCTCCGGAGTTCATGTCGCTTTCAGTGACTCGCTGGCGGGCTCAGGACGGGTGCCTGGGCGGGTCGTACTCGGTGGCGCTCTCCGCTGCCCGGGGCGACGTCATGGTCGCCCATAGTCGCGTGCGCAATGTTTCACGTGAAACATTCCTACGTTGGCCGCTGAGATGAGGATCACCTCGGCTGTCCGTGCATCCCAAGTCTCCGGTGAGGAGCGCTTCCTCGGCCTCCAGAAATTGGCCGGCGGGGGGGCAACCTTAGACGAATTGCAGTATTGCTTCGTTTTCGCGGATCGATGCAGATGTGATGACTGGGTTCGCCGAGCTTTGACGGAGGACTCCGTCGGCGGTCGCCCCCGGAGAGCACTGAAAGAGACGATGGAAGGGCCGTTTCACGTGAAACGGTCCGCTCTAGGGCGGCCTAGCCATTGAAGAGCTACGAGCTTGTCAGGTAGGAGAGGAGGCCCTCGTCGGCTCGACTCGCTCCAACGAGCGCAACATTTCGGATCGAAGTTGCTCAACGGCTGCGGAAGCGTTTCACGTGAAACGCCCCTGCCGAGAACATTGGACGCCCATGCGGATCATCGTGGGACCGACTTCGACCGCAATGCTCGAAAGAGATTGCTCGCCTGACCAGCGGGATAGAGACACCACCCCCCCGAGGCGAAGTTGAGGTCGGAGAATCAAGCTGAAGGGGTCCCTTCGGGCCGTGGGTCTCGGTACGTCGCGTAGTGGCTACTCGACCCGCATGGCGACGGGTGCCTGGTGTCGATCAGCGTCGATCGACCATGTTGTGTCTCCCCAGAGATGGCGCGGGTGGCGATCGTGGTGAGCCTCGATTCGACGCACTACTGCTCTTCACCGGTATGTCTGCGGATATGGCCAGACAGTGGGCGTGGATACATCGCTCCAGGCAACGCCCGCCAGGTACCCACTGGGGGTGGCCGGGTCTCGATACGCGGCAATGCGTCTACTCGACCAGCATGACGACGAGGACCAGGTGGCGATGGATGCCCGTGGGCCTGGTGAAAAGGTGGCGGCGGGGGCGGGATGTACCACGCTGATCTGCGGATAATCGGCCGGCGCGGCGACAGATGTCCGACGTTGGTGGGAGTCGATACGCGGCCTCGGGTTCTTCCCCGAGTTGGCACTAATGGTCTGCTGATGATGACGTGGACCCGTTATTGAGCGGCTACTCGACCCGCATTGTAGGGAGAAGGCGGCGATAGAGGGTCCTGATCGGCCGCGACGCAACTACTCGTCTGGCATGGATTCGAGCTTTCGTTCAGAACTCAGCAGCCATGTGATCAGGAGCGTACGCGCAGCGGACCGTTTCACGTGAAACGGTATGGAGTCAGGAGGCGGCGAGCTTCGCGAGAGTGGAGTAGACGTCGCCGAGGTAGCGGCCGGATGCCTCGATGGCCTGGGGAACGAGTGAGGTCTCGGTCATTCCGGGAAGGACGTTCGCGTCGAAGAACCAGGGGAGTCCGGCGTCGTCGATGATGAAGTCGAGCCGCGACAGGTGGCGGAGTCCCAGCAGTTCGTGGATCGCAACGGCCACGCGGGACACCTCCTCCGTGATCTCCGGCGGGATCCGTGCCGGCGTGTAGAAGTGCGTCTCCCCCGCGTTGTAGCGCGCCTCGAAGGTGTACTGGCCCGCGACGGGTGCGATCTCGACAGGCGGCAGGGCGAAAGGACCGTCACCGAGGTCGAGAACACCGACGGAGACCTCGGTCCCCTGGATCTGCTGTTCGATGAGCACGACGTCGCCATAGGTGTACGCCTCGACCATCGCTCGCGGGAGCTGCGACGACTCCGTCACGATGCTGACGCCCTGGGCCGAACCGCCCTGAGCGGGCTTCACCACGAGGGAGCCCGGCAGGTGCGCCTCGACCTGCTCCAGAATCCCGGCGGCTCCGAGCTCGCGGAAGGTCTCGCGGGGGAGGGTGACGGAGCGCGGGGTCGAGAAGCCCGCGCGAGCGACGAGCGTCTTCGCGGTCGGCTTGAACCAGGCCAGGCGCGCCGCGTCCGTCTGCGAGCCGACGTAGGCGAAGCCAGCCGCCTCGAGGAGCCCGAGGAGCGCACCGTCCTCGCCGCTCGCTCCGTGCACCGCGGGCCAGACGACGTCGGGACGCTTCTGCAGGAGCGTCGAGAGGAGGCCGGCGTCCGGTTCGTGCAGGGAGACGCGGTGGCCCATGGCGGACAGACGGTCCGCCACGCGACGACCCGACCGCAGGGAGACGTCGCGCTCGTGGCTGATGCCACCGCTGATGACGACGATGTCGAGAGTACGGTCGAGCACAGAGAAATCGGTCATGACCAGGGCTTTCTTATCGAAGGAGCGGTGTCAGGAGACATTCGGCGGCAGGACGGCGTCGCGCTTGCTCGCGTCGGCGCTGCTCAGCCGGCCCGTACCCGCGAAGGTCGACAGCAGGTCGAGCTCCCCGTTGATGACCGTGGCGAGGCGGCGGATGCCGTCTCCGATGCGCTCCGGCGTCGGGTAGCAGAACGAGAGGCGGATGTTCTGACGTCCGTCTCCGTTGCCGTAGAACGCGGTACCCGGCGTATACGCGACGAGCTCCTTCACTGCGCGCGGCAGCATCGCCTTGGAGTCGAGCTCCTCGGGCAGCGTGACCCAGACGTAGAAGCCGCCGTTCGGGTTCGTCCAGCTGAGGCCGGGCAGATGGGTCTGCAGGCCCTTCAGCATCGCTTCCTTCCGCTCACGGTAGACGCCGCGGAAGGTGTCGATCTGTCCGCGCCAGTCGGCCGTTTCGAGGTACTTCGAGATGACCAGCTGGCTGAAGGACGACGGACTGAGGACGGCCGCCTCGTTGGCGAGGATCAGCCGCTCCCGGATCGCGTGCGGAGCGAGAGCCCAGCCCACCCGGAAGCCGGGAGCGAGCGTCTTCGAGAACGTCCCGAGGTAGATCACCCCGTCCTCCTCCAGCGAGCGCATCGCCTTCGGCGGGACGTCCTCGAAGTAGAGGAGGCCGTACGGGTTGTCCTCGAGCACGAGGATTCCCTCGGACTTGCAGATCTCGAGGATCTCGACGCGGCGCTCCCAGCTGAGGGTCACGCCTGCGGGGTTGTGGAAGGTGGGGATCGTGTACAGGAACTTGATCGTCTTGCCGGCGGCGCGCACGCGGGCGATGTGCTCGCGGAGGGCCGCGGGGATGAGCCCGTGCTCGTCCATCGGGACGTGCTCGACCTCGGCCTGGTACGACCGGAAGATGACCATCGCCGTGACGTAGCTGGGGCCCTCGGAGAGGACGACGTCCCCCGGGTCAAGGAAGAGCTTGGAGACGAGCTCCAGGACGTGCTGACCACCCGTGGCGACCACAATCTCGTCCGCGCTGGCGGAGATGCCCTCGAGGGCCATGACGTCGAGGATCTGCTCGCGCAGGACGGGGACGCCCTGGCCCGACCCGTACTGCAGCGCGACGGGCCCCTGCTCCCGCATCACCGTCTCGATGGCGCCGGTCACCAGGTCCTGGGGGAGCGCGGACACGAACGGCATGCCGCCGGCGAGCGAGACCACTTCGGGGCGTGACGCGACGGCGAACAGGGCTCGGACCTCGCTGGCGGCCAGACCGGCCGTGCGCTCCGCGTAGGAGTTGTACCAGGGGTCGAGGTTGGTGCCGCGGTTGGTCACGATGGTTCCGCTTCGCTCGGTGGACAGGGTCTCTCCGGCCGGAGCCGGGTGGATCCACAGTACCGGCCGGTCCTGTGCTGCGGCGGGGCGGTCGGTCGCCACCGCAGGGATCGTGGCCTGCGTCCCAGCGGGACTGTTTCACGTGAAACAGCTCCGGGAACGAGGAGAGCCCCCGTCACGACGTGACAGGGGCTCTCAGACACCGCACGGGGCGGTCAGAGGTGCGAACTCAGAGGAACGCGGCCAGGTCGGCCTCGAGGGCCGGCTTCGGCTTGGCGCCGATGACGGTCTTGCCGACCTCGCCCTTTTGGTAGACCTTCATCGCCGGGCTCGACGTGATCTGGTACTTCGCGGCGGTCTGCGGGTTCTCGTCGACGTTCAGCTTGACGATCTCGATCTTGTCGCCGTGCTCGGCCGAGATCTGGTCGAGGATCGGTGCGACCATGCGGCAGGGGCCGCACCACTCGGCCCAGAAGTCGACCAGGACGGTCTTCTCGGAGTCGAGGACGTCGGACTGGAACGATGCGTCGGTGACGCTCTTCGCGGTGGACATGGTGTTCTCTCCTTCACGAGTCGGCGGGCTGCCGGCTCCGATGTGCGATGACCGGACGGTCAGCGGGTGATGAGCTCGGCCCGGGGTGAGCCTTCGGTGTGGGCGGTGCCATCGGCGAGCGAAGCGAGGTAGTGCTCCGCGTCGAGGGCGGCGACCGTTCCGGATGCCGCGGCGGTGACGGCCTGACGGTAGGTCGGGTCGATCACGTCGCCGGCGGCGAAGACGCCGGGAACGGAGGTCTGGGAGGAGCGGCCGACCACCGAGATGGTGCCCTCGGTGGTGAGGTCGAGTTTGCCGTGAACGACGTGCGTGCGCGGGTCGTTGCCGATCGCGATGAACAGGCCGTCGAGGTCGAGGTGGGACTCGGTGCCGTCGACCGTGTCGCGCAGCTTCACGCCGTCGACGTGGTTCTCGCCGGTGATGCCGGTGACCTCGGCGTTCCAGATGAACTCGATCCTCTCGTTGTCGAAGGCGCGCTTCTGCATGACCTTCGAGGCGCGGAGAGAGTCCTTGCGGTGGATCACGTAGACCTTCACGGCGTGCTTGGTGAGGAAGGTCGCCTCCTCCATGGCGGAGTCGCCTCCGCCGACGACGGCGATGGTCTTCCCCTTGAAGAAGAAGCCGTCGCAGGTGGCACACCACGAGACACCGTGTCCCGACAGGCGGTCCTCATCGTGGAGGCCCAGCTTGCGGTAGGCGGATCCGGTCGCGACGACGACGGTCTTCGCCTCGATGCTCTCACCGGAGCCGAGGTGGACGGTCTTGATCTCACCCTCGAGATCGAGGGAGGTGACGTCGTCGTAGAAGGTCTCGGCGCCGAACTTCTCGGCCTGCGCCTGCATCGAGGTCATCAGCTCGGGGCCGAGGACGCCGTCGGGGAAGCCGGGGAAGTTCTCGACGTCCGTCGTGTTCATCAGGTCGCCGCCGATCTCGACCGACGAGGCCACGACCACCGGGTGCAGCTCGGCGCGCGCCGCGTAGATGGCGGCGGTCCAGCCGGCGGGGCCGGATCCGATGATGACGATGTCGCGCACGGCAACTCCTCGGGGTCTGTACGAGCGGTGACGGGTGGGGCGGGAGCCGAGCACCCGGAGCCGGTCGCTCGAATCGTTCCGCGGCTCCGTGGGCTACAACACATCCTAGGCGGGCACTATTCCGCGGGCCCGGGAGCGTGGGCAGCGCTACGGTCCGGTCGACTCAGCAGAATCAGAAAGAGCCTCTGACCAGGCTTTTACCGGAGCAGCATCAGCGGCCCAGTCGGCGGAGCACCGGAGCGAGGACGGCGCGCAGCTCCGGCACCCGGAGGAACCAGAGGACCGCGAAGTAGACGAGCGCCATCACGGTGCCGATCGCGGCCATCGAGAGCAGCGGCTCCACGTAGTTCGAGACGGCGAAACCGCCCGCGCGCGTGCCGCCGAGGGCGACCAGGACGCCGTAGCCGGCGGCGGCGGAGGGCAGCGCGGCGAGGACGAACTGCGCGAGCCTGACGAGGATCCGCCTGCCTCCGCGGCCGCCGAGCCGGCGGCGCAGGAGGAGGGCCGCCACGAGGGCCTGCACGCAGATGCCGAGCGAGGTCGCAGCGGCGATGCCGACGGCGGTGCGGTCGGCGGGGAGCCGGAGCACGATCAGGTACCCGGCGACCGCCACGACGACCTGCACCAGGGTGAACAGGAACGGCCGCGCTCCGTCGCTCAGGGCGTAGAACGCGCGCTGCATGATGGCGATCGAGGAGAACAGCGGCAGGGCGATCACGTAGGCCATGGCGATCGCTCCGATGGCCTGCGCGTCCGCGAACGAGTCGGTGAAGACGGAGCCGAACGGCACCGCGACCACGACGATCGCGGCGGCGGCGAAGACGAGCATCATCAGCACCAGGCGGAGCGAGGTGGAGACGTCCGAGCGGAACTCCTTCATCTCCCCCCGCGCGGTGTGGCCGCTCATCTTGGTGAAGTACGCCATGGCGATCGAGATCGCGATGACCGAGTGGGGCAGCATGAAGATCAGCCACGCCTTCTGCAGCGCCGCGGCCGAGGGCCCCTCGCCGGACGCGGCGGAGGAGACCTGGCTCTCGACGATGCCGGCGACGATGGTCAGCAGCACCGTGGCGAACGACCACAGCGACATCCGCCCGGCCGTGCCGAGACCGACGCCCCGGAAGCGGAAGTCGGGGCGGTAGCTGAGGCCGACCCTCCGCCAGAAGAGCATCAGGAACAGCGACTGGACGACGATGCCCAGTGTCGCGCTCCCGCCGAGGAGGGTGACCATCGCCGGGGACCACGAGTCGACCGGACGGTTCCCCTCCGGATCGGCGCCGAACAGCACCATGAAGGCGACGAGCCCGGCGATCACCACGACGTTGTTCAGCACGGGCGCCCAGGTGAAGGGGCCGAACGAGCCGCGGGCGTTGAGCACCTCGCCGAGGATCGTGAAGAGGCCGTAGAAGAAGACCTGCGGCAGGCACCAGAACGCGAAGGCGACGGCCAGCTGGTACTGCTCCGGTCCGTAGCCGGGCGCGTAGAGGCGCACGAGCAGGGGAGCGAGGACCGTGGCGGCGATCGTGGTCACCAGGAGCAGGCCGAGCGCCAGGGTCAGCAGGCGCTTGATGTCGCCGCGGCCGCCGTCGGCGTGGGGGCCCGCCCGCACGATCTGCGGGACGAGGACGGCGTTCAGAGCGCCGCCCGCGATGATCGAGTAGATCGTGTTGGGCAGCAGGTTCGCCGTCGTGAAGGCGTCCGCGCCCGGCGCGACCGCGGCTCCGATCGTGTTCGCCATGACGATCGACATGACGAAGCCGAGGATCCGCGAGACCATCGTGCCGGAGGCGAGGACGGCGCTCGCGCGTCCGAGGGAGAAGCTAGCCACGCGGGTCCGATCGCTGGTCGTCGAGGTCGGGCTGGACCTCGAGCACGGCGTTCGGGTCCTCCTCGTCCTCAGGGGTGTCGCCTCGACGGCGACGGCGGATGTTGCGGAGGATGCCGGCTCCGAAGACGACGACGAGCGCGATCCCGATGACCAGGGTGCCGACGGTCTCCCAGTCGGCGCGGACGCTGGTTGTCATGCCCGTGGGGGTGCCGATGGGGACGCCCTGCGCCGAGGTCAGCTGCAGGCCGAGGCTCGTCTCGCCGTTGCCGACCCGGGCCTTCACGGGGATGAGGACGCGGCCCTGCGAGCGGGCGTCGATCTCGGTGGTCTCGATCGCGTCCTCGTCGATGTCGAGGACGGCGTTCGAGGTCGAGGCCTGGATGCGGACGGCGATCGGCCAGGGGAGCTCGTTGCGGACGTACACGGGGATGCTCGAGTCGCGGGAGACCTGCAGGATGCTGCCGGTCGCGTCGATCGACACCAGCGAGAGCGTCCGGTCGGCCTCGGTCATGGCCGCGCCGACGGCGTCGCCCCAGCCGCTGCCGTCTCCGCGCCAGGTCACCGAGAGCAGCGCCAGCACGTCGTTGCGGCTCTTGCCCGACAGCAGCTCCGGCTCCTGCAGCACGGAGGAGAACGCCTCGACCTCGGAGCCGGCGTCGAGCAGGTCGCGCACCCGGTCGAGCCGCGACTCCGACTCCGGCGAGTCGACGACGCTCGCGCCCTCGGTCGCGGGGAAGGCGAGGGCGGTGGAGAGGGCGACTCCGCGGGCCCAGGGCAGCGACTCGATCGCGTCGAGGGTCTCGGAGAGGCGCGCGGCGCCGATCGCCGAGCCGCGGCCGAGGGTGAGCACGACGTCCGGCGCGGTCCCCTCCTCCTGCACCTCGGCGAGATCGGTGGCGATCTCGGACATGCGGGCGCGCCACTCGGTGTCGTCGGTGGCGGTGGCGGCCGCGTCGAACGCCTCGGTGAGGCGCGAGTCGGCCACGACCAGGTCCGAGTCGCCGACGGTGGCGCGCGAGGTGGTGGTCACCTCCTCCGGCAGCAGGAGACCCGAGGAGGGGACGACCGTGCGGTTCACTCCGCTGGCCGCGTAGACGTCGAGGTCCGACCCCCGGAGGGTGCCCTCGTCGGGCCACGCGACGCTGCCGAGGGAGGTGCTCCAGTCGGAGGCGAGCAGCGACTCGGTGCTCGGACGCGCCGGCAGGTCCTCGGCCGGCTGGTCGGAGTCGACGGCGACCGTGGGCGCCGGGCTGGCGGTGCCGGGGACCGCGGCGAAGCGGGTGTCGTCGATCGCGTACTCGAAGGAGGTGGGAGAGAGGAGCGCGGAGAGCCCGGCCTGCGCCTGGGCCGAGACGTCGGCGTCGGCGTACGGCAGGGCGAAGCGCTCGTTCGGCACGGACTGCAGCCGGTCGAGCCAGTCGAGGGCGGACTCCGGAGCGGCGCTGCCGAGAATGCGGATCGAAGCGAGGATGCGCGGGTCGACCCCGATCGTGACGCCCTTCCCCGCGACCGCGTCGAGCTGCCGGGTGAGGGTCCCCGTGCCGTCCGTGTAGTCGGCGAGGGCCTCGGCCGAGAGCAGGCCGTCGGCCGTGTCCGGGACGGTGAGCGGGACGAGGACGCTGACGCCGGTCTCGCGCTCCGGGGCCACCGCGTCGTCGGTCAGCTCGACGGCGGTGCGAGCGGTCGAGACGACACCACCCGGACCGGTGACCGTGACGAGGACGGCGTGGGTGCCGAGCGCGGTCCGGTCGTTGGAGAAGGGGATCTGGTCGACCGGCACGGTGAGGCCGGCCTCGGCGGTGCTGGAGGGCAGCAGGCGCAGCTGGGCGGTCGCACGGACCGGGTCGGTGTCGTTGTCGGCCTCGGCGTCGAGCCAGTCGTGCAGCTCCGCGCGGGTGTCGAGGGTGGCGTAGGAGAGGGCGACCGTCACGTCGGCGCTGTCGATCGCCTCGGTGGTGCCGTTGCGCACGGCGATCGAGAGCTCGAGGTCCTGGCCGGGCCGCAGGACGCCGTCACTGCCGGCCCCGGCGGTCGTGGTGACGGTGCCGGGAGCGGGCGTCGAGGTCGCCGTCGCGGCGGTGACCGGGGCCGCGAGGGCGGGGGAGGCCACGCCGGTCAGGCCGAGCGCGAGGGCGGCAGCACCTGCCGAGCGGAGCAGGAGGAGGGCCGCCCGCGAGCGGCGGGAGCGGAGGGAGGGGTCGCGCCGATGCATCGGACTCACTCGGCCTCCATGCGGGTGATTCTACGGGCAGCCCTCCTCGGGGCAGGCGG
Organism: Rathayibacter sp. AY1D2; assembly: GCF_002932695.1. Lineage (NCBI taxonomy): Bacteria > Bacillati > Actinomycetota > Actinomycetes > Micrococcales > Microbacteriaceae > Rathayibacter > Rathayibacter sp. AY1D2. Next base: position 21,651 of record NZ_PSVX01000002.1, read on the forward strand.
TGCGTCCGCTGTGCAGGCGGTTCCCCCGCGTAACCCCCTGGCACGGTCACCCGCTGCCGGGACACCCCCCGCCACTAGGATCGTGCGAATGCACAGCGTCCAGACCGCTCTCGAGACCCTCCGCGCGCTCGCGGGGACGCCCACGGTGGCGCGGCTGGCGGAGGCGTTCGCAGCCCAGGGCCACGAGCTCGCGCTGGTCGGCGGCCCGGTCCGCGACGCCTTCCTCGGCCACGGCGTGCACGACCTCGACTTCACCACCTCCGCACGCCCCGACGACATCGTGCGGATCGTCGCTCCGATCGCCGAGGCGCACTGGGACATCGGCCGGGCCTTCGGCACGATCGGCGCTCGCGTGGCCGGCGAGACGGTCGAGATCACGACCTACCGCAGCGACAGCTACGACGGGGTGAGCCGCAAGCCCGAGGTCGAGTTCGGCGACTCGCTCGAGGGCGACCTGGTGCGGCGCGACTTCACGGTCAACGCGATGGCGCTGCGGCTCCCGGAGGTCGTCCTCGTCGATCCCTCGGGAGGAGTGGAGGACCTGCTCGCCGGCCGGCTGCGCACCCCCTCCCCCGCCGACCTCTCCTTCGGCGACGATCCGCTCCGGATGCTCCGCGGCGCGCGCTTCACCTCGCAGCTCGGCTTCCGCACCACCGACGAGGTCGAGTGGGCGATGGCCGAGCTCGCCGGCCGAATCGACGACGTCTCGGCGGAGCGCGTGCAGGAGGAGCTGCGGAAGCTCCTCGCGACCGCCTCGCCCCGAGCCGGCCTGGAGCTGCTCGTCGACACCGGTCTGGCCGGTCGCTTCCTCCCGGAGCTGCCCGCGCTGCGCCTGGAGCAGGACGAGCACCACCACCACAAGGACGTCTACACCCACAGCCTCACCGTGCTGGAGCAGGCGATCGCGCTGGAGGAGTCGCGGCACCCCGGAGCCGCGCCCGACGTGGTGCTGCGGCTCGCCGCCCTCCTGCACGACATCGGGAAGCCGGCCACGCGGCGGCTCGAGCCGGGCGGAGCGGTGAGCTTCCACCACCACGACCTGGTCGGCTCCAAGCTCGCGATCAAGCGGATGCGCGCCCTCAAGTTCGACAACCAGACGACGAAGGACGTGGCCCGTCTCATCGAGCTGCACCTGCGCTTCTTCGGGTACACGGACGGCGCGTGGACCGACTCCGCGGTGCGCCGCTACGTGACCGACGCCGGGCCCCTGCTCGAGCGGCTGCACATCCTCACCCGCGCCGACGTGACCACGCGCAACCGCCGCAAGGCCGACCGGCTCGCGCACGCCTACGACGACCTCGAGGCGCGCATCGCGGAGCTCGCCGAGAAGGAGGAGCTCGCCTCCAAGCGCCCCGACCTCGACGGCACGCGGATCATGGAGATCCTCGGCCTCGCCCCGGGCCCCGAGGTCGGGCAGGCGTACCGGTTCCTGCTGGAGCTGCGGCTCGAGGAGGGTCCGCTCGGCGAGGAGGTCGCGACGCAGCGGCTCCGCGAGTGGTGGGCGTCGCGCTGAGGCGCTGAGCCGGGCCCCGTGCTCGCCTCGCCCTGCGCCCTGGATGGTGCGCCTCGAGCGGATCCGTCCGGCGCGTCGCGGCGGTCCTGTTGTAGTCTGTACAGGTTGTCCACGACCAGACGCACTCGCGTCCGCGGGAGTGGGCAGATGCTACATACCCTCCTGTCACGGAAATACCGTGGCCGTTCAGTCCGAAGGAGGTGGGTTAGTGACGCATCAGTACGAGATCATGGTCATCCTGGACCCCGAGATCGATGAGCGCACCGTCGCTCCGAGTCTCGACAAGTTCCTCAACGTCATCCGCACCGATGGTGGATCCATCGACAAGGTCGACGTCTGGGGCCGCCGTCGTCTGGCGTACGAGATCAACAAGAAGTCCGAGGGCATCTACGCCGTCGTCGACTTCACGTCGACCTCCGCCGCAGCGAACGAGCTCGACCGTCAGCTGAAGCTGTCCGAGGCCGTCATGCGCACCAAGGTGCTGCGGGCCGAAGAGGGCATCGCCCAGGTCGCGGCCGCCGCGAAGCTCGCCGACGAGAAGGCCGCCCGCAAGGCTGCCAAGGCCTCGGCCGCTCCCAAGGCGTAGCGCTCATGGCCGGCGAGACGATCATCACCGTGGTGGGGAACCTCACCGCCGACCCCGAGCTGCGGTACACGCAGGGCGGGCTCGCGGTCGCGAACTTCACCACCGCCTCCACGCCGCGCACCTTCGACCGTCAGGCGAACGACTGGAAGGACGGCGAAGCGCTGTTCCTCCGCGCGTCCGTCTGGCGCGAGTTCGCCGAGAACGTCGCAGGAACGCTGACCAAGGGCAGCCGCGTCATCGCGACCGGCCGCCTGAAGCAGCGCTCCTACGAGACGAAGGAAGGCGAGAAGCGCACCAGCATCGAGCTCGAGATCGACGAGATCGGGCCCTCGCTGCGCTACGCGACCGCGCAGGTCACGCGCGCCTCCGGTGGAGGCGGACGCGGCCAGGCCGGTGGCGGCCAGGGCAACGGCGGTCAGATCGGCGGCGGCCAGGGCGGCTTCGGCGGCGGCGGTCAGGGGGGCTCCGGCAACGCCGGCGGCAACCGTGGCGGTCAGGCCGAGGAGCCGTGGGCGCCGAGCGCTCCCGCCGGTGGCGACGTGTGGAGCACGCCGGGCAGCTACAACGACGAGACGCCGTTCTGAGCCTCGGCTCGGACGCTCTCCTCACCTGAATCACGCCTCCCCCGCACCGCGATCGCTCGCGGCGGGGCAGGGGCGAACCAGAATCTAAGGAAACCACTATGGCTGGAAAGAGCAGCGGCGACCGCCGCAAGCCGATCCGCGGCAAGGGCGCGAAGAACGCGGCCCCCGCGAAGTCGGTCCGCGTGGGTGTCATCGACTACAAGGACGTCGCGACCCTCCGCAAGTTCATCTCGGAGCGCGGGAAGATCCGCGCCCGTCGTATCACCGGCGTCTCCGTTCAGGAGCAGCGCCTCATCGCCCGTGCCGTCAAGAACGCCCGCGAGATGGCGCTCCTGCCCTACGCCGGCAGCGGAAGGTAGGTAACGGTATGTCCAAGGTCATCCTGACCCACGAGGTCGACGGACTCGGCTCGGCCGGCGACGTCGTCGACGTGAAGAACGGGTTCGCCCGCAACTACCTCATCCCGCAGGGCTTCGGCGTCGCGTGGACCCGCGGTGGCGAGAAGCAGGTCGAGCAGATCAAGTCGGCGCGAGCCGCTCGTGAGCACAAGACCATCGAAGAGGCCCAGCACACCAAGCAGGTCCTCGAGGCCAACCGCGTGAAGCTGACGGTCAAGGCCGGCAAGGACGGCCGCCTGTTCGGCTCGGTGAAGACCTCCGACATCGCGAACGCGGTGGCGGCGGCCGGATTCGGCGAGCTCGACAAGCGCAAGATCGTCATCTCGAACGCGATCAAGCACGTCGGCGAGCACGAGGCCGTGGTGCGTCTGCGTGACGACATCCAGGCCACTGTGAAGCTGCAGGTGGTCGCGGCCAAGTAAGGCCGCGAGAACGCCGCGGAGGGCGGTGCGACGGGACTTCCGAGTCCCCTCGCACCCCCCTTCGTCGTTCCCGTTCTCCACAGCTCCATCCACATACACCCTCCAGCGTGACCAACCTTCACTGTGGTCTTGAGACTCTTTTCCCCACACACCTGTGGAAAGCAGGAAATGCCTGGTCAGAGGCCAGAAAAAACTTGCAGAGAGCCGCTGATCCCACAGGGTTGTCCACATGTTGCCCACAGTGGGCCCGGCGTTTCCCCTCGGTTCTGCACAGCTCTCTCCACAGGGCGGTTTGCGTGCCGCGGGCGGCGGTCCGTAGGGTGGCGCAGCGCCCCGCGAGGGGTGCGGGCAGGCGCCCGTGCGCCGCTGTCGGAGGTCGCTGGTAGACCGGATCCCGGCACCGGCTCGACCGGACGCGCAGCACCCGACAGGAGGAGGCGAAGGCATGACGATCGCGCACCTGGCGGTACCCGGCTCGGACGGACGGGACGGTCGCGGAGACCGCGGTGAGTCGCGCGGGAACGAGCGGACCCCTCCGCACGACCTCCTCGCCGAGCAGTCGGCGCTGGGCGGCATGCTGCTCTCGAAGGACGCGGTCGCCGACGTCGTCGAGAGCGTCAAGGGCACCGACTTCTACATCCCCAAGCACGAGATCGTCTTCGACGCGATCCTCGCCCTCTACTCGCACGGCGAGCCGACCGACGTCATCGCGGTCACCGACGAGCTCACGAAGCAGGGCGAGCTGCAGCGGGCCGGCGGCGCCGACTACCTGCACACGCTCACCTCGATGGTCCCCACCGCGGCCAACGCTGGCTACTACGCCTCCATCGTCGCCGAGCGCGCTCTGCTGCGCCGCCTCGTCGAGGCGGGCACCCGCATCGCGCAGATGGGCTACCAGGGCGAGGGCGAGGTGCTCGACCTGGTCAACACGGCGCAGGCCGAGATCTACAACGTCACCGGCTCCGAGACGGCGGAGGACTACGTCCCGCTGACCGACGCGGTGACCGTCGCGATCGACGAGATCGAGGCGGCCGCTCACAAGGACGGCAGCTTCACCGGCGTCCCCACCGGCTTCGCCGACCTCGACGACCTGACCAACGGCTTCCACGCCGGGCAGATGATCATCGTCGCCGCGCGCCCCGCGCTCGGAAAGTCGACGCTGGCGCTCGACTTCGCCCGTGCCGCCGCGATCAAGCACAACATGGCCACGATCTTCTTCTCCCTCGAGATGGGGCGCAGCGAGATCGCGATGCGCCTCCTCTCGGCCGAGGCGTCCGTGCCGCTGCAGCACATGCGGAAGGGCACGGTCGACCAGCGCGACTGGACGACCATCGCCTCCACCCGCGGCCGGATCAACGACGCGCCGCTCTACATCGACGACTCGCCCAACATGACCCTCGTCGAGATCCGGGCGAAGTGCCGCCGGCTCAAGCAGCGGGTCGGGCTCAAGATGGTCGTCATCGACTACCTGCAGCTGATGACCTCCGGCAAGAAGGTCGAGAGCCGCCAGCAGGAGGTCTCGGAGTGCTCCTGTGCCCTCAAGCTCCTCGCGAAGGAGCTGCAGGTGCCGGTCATCGCGCTCTCGCAGCTGAACCGAGGCCCGGAGCAGCGCGCAGGCAAGCTCCCCGCTATCGGGGACCGCCGCGAGTCCGGCTCGATCGAGCAGGACGCCGACATGGTGATCCTCCTGCACCGCGAGAGCGCCTACGAGAAGGACAACCCGCGCGCGGGCGAGGCCGACCTCATCGTCGCCAAGCACCGCAACGGCCCGACCCGCACGGTGACCGTGGGCTTCCACGGCCACTTCTCGCGCTTCGCCGACATCCCGGCGGTCTGACGTGTGCTACCGACAGGGGCGAGTCCCGGTCATGATCTTCCCAATTTGACCTACTCAGTGCGAGGTGCATGTAAGGGCACCGAGGCAAGACCGAACTGCGGCTGGAACCGTACTGTTCAGCGTGCCGTGCAATAGCATCGATGACGGCAGACTGCTTCCGATCGCGTCCGAATACAATCGGCGTCGGATCGATCTCGGCCACTCCCCACACTTGCCGGTGAGCCAATTGCCGAAGCGCTCTCCTTGCATCGAAATTGTCGGCGCTCCTCAGCGGGAATGCCATCATCGGACACGCCGCCTCACCGGAACAGCAGGTGAACGCCAGCCGCGCCGTGCTCTGAACGGATCCGAACCGGTTGTCGAGAATCCGAGATGTCGCGTCACTCGATCAATAGGTCAAGGGCGCTCCTGGCAACATCGATGAACTTCGATCGATAGAGCTCCAGTGGGTCACCGGGTTGTTCGGATATGCCCAGGGCAACCACGGAATAGACGGCACCGTCGCTCCCCACGGCAACCAGCGTGACCGCCACGACGCCTGGCGAGCTTCCGATCTTCTCCGAGAGTGTCACCAACCCGCGTTCTACAAACGGCGAAGAAGACGCGATCTCGGGTGACCGGAGGATCTGCGACATGCGCGGATCGTCGCGTCCCAGCTCCACGACCGCCCGGTGCGCACTCGCCACGTCTTCAGCGTTCGCGAACCAATCGATGTCGCGTGGCCAGAACGGCGCGCGCTCGATCCATGCCGGGTCCACTGTCAGCGGCTGACTGCTCAACTTCTCAAGAATGCCATGGCGAGCCGCGCTGGATGCCTCGTTCCAGTCGTTCGCGAGCGACGTGTCACCGCCGAGCGTCAACTGGAACATTTTCCTCGTCGTCGGGAACGGTTCGAGGAGGTCAGGTTGGTGATGCCCGAGATCGCGCACCGCGGCCGACAACCGCTGGGCTCCGACAGCGTCCATGAGAACATCGGCTGCTGTGTTGTCGCTGATCTGCATCATCAAACGTGAGAGCTCGAACACGCTAATTTCTGTTCCGTCCGGCTCGAGGTGCAGCCGACCGGTTGGGAGACTCTTCTTCCCATCGTCGATCATGAGCACGTCCTCCCAGGAGAAATCCCCTTCTTTGATCGCTTCCACTACAGCTGCCAGAACGTACAGCTTCATCACCGATCCAACCGGACGGAGAATGTCGTGCGCCCGCTCGTGAACCGACTCCGTGTGCGACCCGCGTGTCACCTGCATGAGCAGTGATGACGCAGGAACGAGCGCTTCGAGACGATCCGCTGCTTCGGCAAAGGATGCAATCGATGGTGATGCAGTGGCAACCGCCGCGTTCACGACGAGCGAGCTGAGCTCTCCGTTCGCGTTCGCGGTGATCTGCAGATCGAGGAGAATGCCAAGCCGATTGCGGACGACAGCAAGAGCTCCCTCGGGTCGAAGTTCGAAGGACTTCACCGTGTATGGGCCCAGGGGCCGAAGGCTCGAATTCACCATGGTGACCAGATGCGCGGTGGACTCCGAGTCGAACGCACCCGCGTCCGATTTCGACTCGACAGCCTCAGTGGTCAAGTCCTCCTCTGCGTTCAGCCGTTCGACCGCCCACAGCATCAGATCTTGGGTCCGGAGTTCCTCAGCGGTCAGGTCTGTGCCCGCTGTCGGAACAGTTTCTCCCAGATTCAGGCTGCATCCGACCAGCACCGAGCACAGGAGGAGCGGAACGGCGAGCTTGCGCCAGTAGGCGTGATCCGTGCGGACTGCGCGCCGGACGCAACCACCCGTGCTCGGCGCCTCACGCCTTTGCCGCGGCCTGGCCGACCGGAGGAATCGCAGCATCACAACACCTCCGATCGCCGAACGGCATCGTCGTCTCCGAGGATCGATGGAGAGTCGTCCTCGTCACTCGCAGAACCGGGCGAAGCGGAGGGCGGGACGAGCTTCATCGTCGCGATCCCGACGGTTGCGATCATGATGATCCCGAAACTCCACAGCCCGATGCTGAGGATGATCCCGACGTGCAATGCGACCGCCATAATGAACGCGATCCGTCGACCGAAGTCAATGGTCACAACGAGAATTCCGATGCAGATCTCTGCGACGATGACACCCCAGGTGATGACGGCTAAGAGGAGCGGGACTGACGTCGCCCAGTGCAGCACATCTGCGATGAGGCCGCTTGCGCCAAACATGTACCCGCGAGAGATGTAGTACTCGGCCGATCCGTTGGACCAGTCATCGACGTTGAACTTCTCAAATGCACTATTGAGATAGATCAAGGTCACCTGGAGTCGCAGGGCATAGATCCCAGCGAGTGCAACACCTCGACCGACTGGTCCGACGGGCCGGCGCTCCTTGGACCATGCCCATCTCCGATCATCCGCAGCCATGATGAAGATGATGATCACCGAGACGATCGCGGCCACAGAATCGCCGCCATCGGGCAATGAGATTCCGGTGGAGATGGAGATGGCGATCCAGGCATGAACGAACGCCATCACCCTCGGCAGGAACCCGACGAGCACGAGGCCCAGCAAAACAATCATGACGATGACCCGCACGATCGAGGGCACCTCTGGACCACCGATGCAGAAGGCGGAGATGATCCGCGCCCCAGCACAGTAAGGCGCCGGTTCGGCTCCTCCGACCGTTTGCATCAGTGCGCTGAACGGCGTGAAAACGAGGATGGAGATCTGGGCGGCCGCCAGAGCGCCGCGGCCGAGCGTGAAGGCACGCTGCCGAACCTCCAACGATTGCAAGGCGATCTGGAGCCGTAGCGCTGGCCCGGGTCGCTCGTGCATCAGCACACCGCGTCCACGGTCGTGAAGGTCTCGATGGAGTGCATGGGGAGATCGAATTCTCGGTATTCGAAGGGCGTGAACGTCTCTGTGGTCAGAATGATCGGGCCGCAAAGCGTACGGTGAGCGAGGTTCACGGTGATCTTCTGTGGCTGCAATGAACTGGCCTCGGCGAGGCAGTGTTCGCGGGTCTGGCCAGTTTCACACTCGTGCCACTGCCCGACGGCTTCGGAGAGCTGTGCGAGCTCGGGCCCCTGCGCCCGCTGCGCCCTGCTGAGGCCGAAGAGATTCTCCACCCGCCCTTGAGGTGCAAGCATCAACGACGCCATCGTCTCCGCGTCATATGCGGCGATCTCAGTCGCCTGTGGTGCGTTCGTGAAGAACCCCCACCCCTGTGGGGAGACCGTTGTGAATGCCAGCTGCAGGTTCTTGTGCACGTCCGACTCACTTGACAGGACATTGGGCGGGAGCACGAAGTACACGCTTGCCCCGATCCAAACAGCGAGCACGGCCAAGGCTGCCCCGAAGAACCAGACAGCCTTGTCCGCGATCACTCCCCTCTCCCTCGAGCGCGGAGGCAGCCTCACCTACTTGCCGAGAGCCGCAGCGAACTGGGCCGCGCGCTTCTCATGCGAGATCGGGCTCTGCTCAGTGCTCGTCCCCCAGAAATCGATGGTGTTCCAGACCCATCGCACGTTCCCCGCCCCGGCGACCGTCGCCACGGCCGCTCCGGCGACAGCAGCCACGACGACGACGAAGACGATCGATCGCGCCGAGACGAACTCCTCCTTGTCGGGCACGTTGAGCCCCATGACCTCCGCTACGCCGTAGGAGATCTCGGAGAAGTTCTCGAGTGCAACGTCGACGAGACGAGGATCACCGGCCTGCAGCGGCACGGTAACGAGCACGTTGAAGTTCGGTTCGACACCCATGAACAGGGCGTACATCTCGTCTCGTGCTTCGACGGTGACGCTATCCACTTCCGGCGCATACGGCGAGAGTGCCTTGTGGTCCTCGTAGACCGGACCCGAGCCGAGCACCAGGAAGCTGATGATGTCGTGGTCCGTGTACGACGTCGTCGTCGCCGCCTCGTGCTGTGCAACAAGGCTCGCGCCGGAGGGCGCCGCAACCGCAGGCAGGTTCCCCGCGAGTACCAACGCTGCCGCACACAGCACCGAGACAGCCGACTTCATCCTGATAGCCAATGTTCCCCCAAGAGTGATGGCCTCGAGCGCCAGGGACGGGCTCGTGGACCAGTGGAGCGGAGGCGAGTTGCCAGCGCCACATCGCGAGCTGCACTTCGCAGACTCGTCGAATCAAACCAAACATGTACGGTGCTTTGTTTCTGGGCGCGAAAATTGGCGCGACGACCGACGGCGCGAACGACGACATACAACCGTGCATGTATGTTTGGTTCATGGTCTTCGGAGTGCTCGTCCTCGTGTTCGCTGCTGCTGCCGTCGTCGCAGCCGTCGAATGCGCCGCCCGAGGGCGACTCGGCCCGAACAACCTGGTCGGGATCAGAGCAGCCTCGGTCATGGCTTCCGATGAAGCCTGGCAGCGGGGCCATCAGGCAGCCCGACCCTGCGTGTGGATCGGCGCATTCTTGGCGGTCACGGGGGGCTCGCTCAGCCTCGTGGTCGACCCCACGCACTCGAACGCGTTCGTGCTCGCAGGCCTGTCGGCGTTTCTGATCTTCGTGCTGCTCGGAAGCGCGATCGCCGTGCGCGCGGCACGCAAGGTCCCCCCGCCGGGCGTCGACGACGACCGGCGAGCAGCGCCCCTCCCCTAGCGTCCAGCACGATGCACTCCGGGAGAGCACCATCCCTGTCGATCCGGTGACACCTTGCCTGATCTACGGCACGGGCTCGGTTGCAGCGGAACTCGCGATGCAGGCAAGGCGCCGGGGCATGCCGTTCCTCCTCGCCGGGCGCGACGGCGCGAGTCTCGACATGCTGGCTGACCGGTACGGCGTCGCGAGGATGCAGCTCGACCTCCGGCAGCGTGCGAGCTCCCTGACGCAACACCTCGACGGCGTCAGCGGGGTGATCAACGCAGCCGGACCATAGTCCTCCACCGCGAAGCCGCTCATGGAGGCCAGCGCGGAAGGTTGCGTCTCCTACGCTGACCTGTCGAATGAGGGCCGCACTCACGAGTACGCGTGGAAACGGGATGCCCACTGGCGAGAATGCGGCATCGCCGTGGTAACCGGCGCGGGGTTCGGCACGTATCTGGCCGAAGTGCTCGCCGAGCATGCGCTCCGAACGATAGACCAGCCGCAGAAGGTCAGCCTGACGAGCCTCGCGAGTGGCAGGACTTCGAAGTCACCAGGCGTCACAGCTTCGTCGCAGGCAGTTCTCGCTTCAGGAAGCTGGCGCTTCCGGTCCGGGACGCTGGTCAGGCTGAGAGTTGGAAGAGCAGTTGAGACCTCTGAGACGAGCTCTCACCTGACACTGCACACCGGCGACCTGTTCGCTCTGCGGAGGACGACGGCGGCGACCGACATCCAGGTGTTCGCCGAGCTCGGGTTGCCTCGCGGCCAGCTCCTCCTGCTACTCCCGCTCCTGCGAGTGCTGTCTTCGCTGCACGGAGTTCGCCCTCTCAGGCTTCCATCACATCGGCGAACGCGGCCTCGGATGCTCACGTCGACCGCGAGCACCATCATCAAGCCTCGTCTCCGAGTCACCGTGGAAGGCAGCGCCGGCGATCGTGCATCGTTCGTTCTGACTGCTGGGTCTGGAACAGCCTTTGCGGCTGCGATCTACCTGGAAGTACCGGCAGCCCTCGCAGCCGAGGCACGGTCCGGGTGCATGACGCCGCTCGAGATCCTGGGATCGAATCCGGCGAGACACCTTCCAGGCGTGCACATATCACCAGACCGATCAGAAGATCCGAAGGGACGAGATGCACCACTTTGATGGGCGGCCATTAAAGGAGATACTCGGCAAGGAGTCCGGCCGATACTTCGGTTCGGGTCATCGACACATCAGGCATACCGTCAGCCAGGTGGCCGAACACGTCGACGGTGACAGGATCCGACTTTCGGCGGTTAAGCAGGCGGTCTATCCGCGCCGCTGGTCGCTGGACGCGGCAGGAGATCCCCGCGAGGTGCATCTCAGTTCTATCGATGCGATCAGCCTGGCGCTGAAGACCATCAGCTTGTGTGAGAACACGAATCGCGGCGCTTGGTGGGAAGGGCCGTTCGATGTCACAGGGTTCTCAGTCGTCGCCGGACGTGTGGCGACAACTGATGTGGGCTCTGTCCCCATCGGCATCACGACCGATCACGGCGGACCGCTCGTCAGCACCAAGTCATTGCGGGCTTGTATCGGCGGACTGGACGTCGACTTGGAGTGCGCCCCGAGCCGAGCCCGACCGGGCGCAGCCGAGGCGGCACCCGGCCTCACCCATGCGGCAGCAGGCGACTCGAACCAGATGTCGTCCCACGTCGATCGCGTGGACCTCGTCGATGGACACCTCGAGACGTCCCATTCCGTCACATCATCCCAGGCAGGGTACTCAGCCGCCCCGCCCCGCCTTGACGCCGTCGATGAACTCGTCATGTTCGGTCAGTTGGCGCAAGTCCTCATCTACGCCGTCAATGACACCAGCCGCTCCGCTGTACCGAACCTCTGGCTCAGGCGCGCCTCCGTCTCTCGGACGCCCGCTCCGTCCGGCGGCCAGGCTCGATTCTCCGCTCGCACGTCCGTGCGCAGGAACGCCGAGGTCGTCATCGGCGGCCGAACCCTCCGCGACGTGAGGTTGGTCTCGACATCCGAGCACGGTGCGAGCGCCAGCGCGGCGTTCGGCTACTCAGCGTGAACCCTCCCGAACGGGGACCAGACGGCAGAGACGCTGAACCATGGGCCGATAGAGTGGCTTTGGGATCAGTCGGAGGTGCGCGTGGCACAACAGGAACGCGGGATCGCCACACGAGAGGCGATTATTCTCGGTGGGGCGAAGGTGTTTGCGCGCCTGCACTACTCGACCGCTCGCGTCGCCGATATCCTAGAAGCAGCATCCGTCACGCAGGGTGGTTTCTACTTTCATTTCCGCAGGGGCAAGATCGAGGTGGCGGAGGAGATCATCCGCCGCCAGGACCAGGGCTTCATCCTCCTCCGGGATTCGATTCTGGAGTCGGGCGACGACGGCCTCGCTTCACTGCTCACGCTGTCCCGGTCCCTCGCGAGAGCAGTGCAGCACGATCCAACGGCGCAAGCAGGCCTGCGTCTCGTCGCACAAGCCTCATCTGAATTCCCCGGCGTTGCGAAGTTGCCGGATCCAGTCTGGCTCGACGCGATAGCGTTGTTTCTCGAACAGGCACGAGCTGAAGGCAATCTTCGCGCCGAGGTCGATATCCCGACTGCCGCTCGAGCCGTCGTCTATATGTTCACCGGCGCGCAGACGAGCTCGTTCGTCTCGAACGGTTGGCGACACCTGGAGGCGAGCCTCGAGGCGACACATTGGTTCTCCATGCAAGCGCTCGCCACGCCGGAGTACCTGGCGACCACGAAGAACACCCTCTAGTGCTTCGCCCGCAGGCATGCATGCGAAACAGCCGCACCGACATCGCCCTGACGCCTCGCTTGTTGCGGCTGTTCCGGCAGCCAGCCCGTTCGAGCAGGCCGCGCAGGGCGGCAGCTCCGACGCCGACCGCGACGCCGAGGAAGGCTTCGTGGAGACTGAACCCGAAGTCTGTGCCAACCCGACCTCGTATGGCCGCCGGGCACTTCCTGCGCGGCGAGGGGCCACCGAATGACCCCATCGAGGCCTCAGATCCGCGGAATCACGCGGGCATGTTCGGAGCGACACGTTGTGCTGGAAACTGCGGCGACACTTACGTGGGAAACCCGCTGATCCAGGGGGCCTGCGGCGACATTTCGCGGGCGCGTTCACAGACGTGAAGGGCGCCGCTGCCGTCCCCGAGCCCGTCGACGTCCCGCTGGGCGGCGGGTCGATCCGTCTGGGCCAGTTCCTCAAGTTCGCGGGGATCCTCTCGGGCGGCGAGGCCAAGGAGGCGGTCGGCGTGGGGATGGTGACCGTCAACGGCGAAGTCGATCTGCGCCGCGGCCGCCAGCTCGCGGTCGGCGACGTCGTCGGGTTCGACCGGAACCGCTTCCGCGTCTGCGAGTGAGGGCGGCCGCCCCTCGGCGGGTGCGATCGGCCGAGACACCGCGGAACGGATGAGACGCCGCTCAGAGGCGGGCGCGTCGGCGTGTTGAGCGGTGGCTCGGCGCACACTGGCTCCTGGACATCCCGGGACGACAGGAGACGCGCGTGCAGCTCGGCATTCACTTCATGAACTTCACCCTTCCAGGCGGGAGCGCGGGGATCGCGCCGATCCTCGGAGCGACCGCGCGGACGGCCGAGGACGTCGGCTGCGCCTGGTTCACCCTGATGGACCACTACTTCCAGATGGAGCACTTCGCGACCAGCGAGGATCCGATGCTCGAGGGCTACACCTCGCTCGGCTTCGTCGCCGGCCGGACGGAGAAGATGCGGCTCGGGCTGCTCGTCACCGGCGTGACCTACCGCCACCCGGGACTCCTCGCGAAGATCGTCACTACCCTCGACGTCCTCTCCGGCGGGCGCGCGATGCTCGGGATCGGCGCGGCCTGGTACGAGCGCGAGCACCTCGGGCTCGGCGTGCCGTACCCGCCGCTGAAGGAGCGGTTCGAGCGGTTGGAGGAGACGCTGCGGATCTGCCGTCAGATGTGGAGCGACGACGACGGGCCGTTCGAGGGGACGCACTACCGGCTCGCCGAGACGCTGAACCACCCGGCGCCGATCCAGCAGCCCGGCCCGCCCATCCTCATCGGCGGCGGCGGAGAGAGGAAGACGCTGCGGCTGGTCGCGCAGTACGGCGACGCCTGCAACCTGTTCGGCACCGGCGCGGACGACGTGGCGCACAAGCTCGACGTGCTGAAGCGGCACTGCGACGACCTCGGGCGCGACTACGCGACGATCACGAAGACCATCACCGGGGGCGGCGATCCGATCGGCGACCCCGACGGCTTCGTCCGCGCGATGGAGGAGTACGCGGCGCTGGGGATCGACCACGTGCAGCTGGCGCCGGCCGGGCCGGATCCGGAGGGGTACGTCGCCCGGCTGGGCGAGGGCGTGATCGAGCGGGTGGCGGCTCTCGGCTGAGGGCTCCCGGGACGCACAGCACTCCGACCGGTTCGGGTGCCGCGGGCGTCACCGCTGATCCGCTCCGCCGGCCGGGTCCGCCGTCACCGGCGCGAGGACTCCGGTGGCGGGCATGTCCCGGGTCGGGGGACGCCGTCGGCGGATCCTGCCCCCCGTCAGGGTCGCGGCGTCGACGCGGGCGAGGAGCGCGACCCACGGTTCGAGCCTCCCACCTCGGGTTATTGAGCTCACGCTGACGTGGGCAGATCGCTGGCCTCATGCCGCACGTGTCCTCTCGCACCTCGCTCCGCCGTCATCGGCAGAACCGCAGAAGAGGGGCGATCGGGACGGGTGTCGTCCTCGCCGTCGTCGGCGCCGCGCTCTTCGCCGGCGTCTCGGCGCAGGCGGCCACTGCTCCCGACCTCGGCACGGCGGAGGACTACTCGGTCCTGGCCGCGTCGACCGTGACGAACACGGGGTCGAGCGTCCTGGACCAGAGCGTCGGGGTCAGCCCGCTGACCGCCGTCACCGGGTTCCCGCCCGGACGGACGGACGGAGTGATCCACCGCGGAGACGCGGAGGCGGCTCAGGCCCAGGCCGACGTGGGCACCGCCTACGGACAGCTCGCCTCGCAGGCGACGACCGCGCAGGTCGACGCCGAGATCGGCGGCAGCACGCTGAAGCCCGGGGTGTACACCGCGGCCGGACCGGTCGGAGCGACGGGGACGCTCACGCTCGACGCCGAGGGCGTCAACGAGGCGGTCTTCGTGATCCGCGCCGCGTCGACGCTGACGACGGCGTCGTCGAGCACGGTGGCCCTGCTCAACGGAGCGCAGGCCTGCAACGTCTACTGGCAGATCGGCAGCTCCGCGACGCTCGGCACCGACTCGGACTTCGTGGGCTCCGTGCTCGCCTCGGTCTCGATCACGGTGACGACGGGCGTCTCCGTCGAGGGCCGCGCACTGGCCCGCACGGGAGCGGTCACGCTCGATTCCAACGACTTCACCGAGCCGGGCTGCGAGCCCACCGACGGCGGATCGTCGCCGACGGCGACTCCGACCGTGACGCCGACCGTGACTCCGACGGTCACGCCGACCGTGACGCCGACGGTCACTCCGACGGTGACCCCGACCGTCACGCCGACCGTGACTCCCACCGTCACCCCGACGGTGACTCCCACCGTCGTGCCGACTGTGACGCCGACGGTGACTCCCACCGTCACTCCGACGGTGACTCCGACTGTCACGCCCACCGTCACTCCGACGGTGACTCCGACGATCGCGCCCACCGTGGCTCCGACGGTCACGCCGACGACCACGCCGACGGCGACCCCGACCGTGGCTCCGACGGCGACCCCCACCCCCACGCCGACCGCGACGCCCACGGCCTCGCCCACTCCGACCGCGACCACAGCGCCGCGACCGGCGCCCTCCCACGCCGCGGTCGTTCCCGTGTCCGGGTCGAACGGTCCCCGCGGTCCGGCTCTCGCCTCGACCGGAGTGGACGCCGCAGCGACGGCGACCGCCGGAGTGCTGGGCCTGCTCGCCCTGCTCGGCGGCGGTCTGATGCTCCTCACCCTCCGACGCCGCGGTGAGCGCACCGGGAGCTGATCCCGGCTGATCACCGGCAGCTGATCACCGCCAGGCCGTGCGCCGGACTCCCGAGGGGTCCGGCGCACGTCTGCGCCCACGATCCCGCTCCGCCCGTCTCTCGGGTGTCCTCGCCGATGCGCGCAGGCCCGCTCGTGCGTCGAGACGCCGCTCCGAGCGTCGGGGCACCGCTGAGCAGGCGGTGTCCTCCGCGTTCTCGCGGAGGGCGGGGGCGTCAGCCGGAGGACTCCCGCGGCACGAAGCGGACGGGCATGGCCTGCACGCCTGCGGTCGGACGTCCGTGGATCGCGTTCGAGAGCTCCTCCGCGGCGGCGCGGCCGCGCGTGTCGAGCATCATGTCGATGCTCGAGAGCGGCGGGCGGGCGGCCCCGCCGAGGCGGGCCCAGTTGTCGAAGCCGACGACGGCCACGTCCTGCGCCACCCGGCGGCCGGTCTCGCGCAGGTGGTCGAGCGTGCCCCGGGCGATCTGGTCGCTCGCGCAGATGATCGCGTCGAGGTCCGGATGCGCTCGCAGCATCGTTTCGGCGCACTCACGCGCCAATCTCGCGGACCACTGCCCGAAGAGGACGCCGCCGCCGACCAGCGGCAGCCCCGCCTCCGTCAGCGCCTGCTCGACGCCCCGGGCGCGGTCGTGCGCGGCGGTGTAGCTCGGCTCGCCGTTGACGAGGGCGATCCTGGTCCGTCCGCGCTCGATCAGGTGGCGGGCGGCGAGGACGCCGGCCTGCACGTTGTCGGGCGTGAAGGAGGAGTCGCGCGGATCCTCCGAGGGCGCATAGGCGTAGACGACCGGCACCGGGATGGTGCGCGTGATCGAAGGGCGCGGGTTCGTCGTCCGGCCGAGCACCACGATCCCGTCGACGCGCTTGGCGAGCAGGTTCTTGATGTGGTGCTGCTCGCGGATCGAGTCGCCGCGGGCGTCGCAGAGGAGCACCGACGTCGATCCTGCGCCGAACGCGTCCTCGGCGCCGAGCAGCACGGGGAGCACGAAGCGGTTGTCGAGATCGTTGGTGAGCATCCCGGTGGTGCCCGTGCGCCGGGAGTTGAGGGCCTGCGCGAACGGGTTCGGGGTGAAGGAGAGGGCCTCGGCGGCGTCCAGCACGCGCTGGCGGGTCTCGGCGCGCACCTGGTCGCGGCCGTTGAGCGCCTTGGAGGCGGTGGCGATCGAGACGCCGGCGGCGGCCGCCACGTCGGTGAGCGTGATGGTGCCGGTGGGCTTGCGTGGTGGCACCGCGCCTCCGTTCCGGGCCCGGCGGGCCGCCGCGTCGATCCTCGCACGACTCCGGCGAAAAACCGAAAAGACCGAAAAGATCGCATCTCTTGACGCGCTGACCTCCCCTGCCTAGGTTTACCCGACAGAAAGTAGTTTCGGCCCGGCGCAGACGATCGGGACGACTGCCGAGGAATCCGTCAACGACGAAGGGATCATCCGTGAAGACGAGGAAGCACGCTCGGGGCCTCGCCGCCGCCGTCCTGCTGGGGACGGCCGCCGCCGCACTGACCGGCTGCGCGAGCGGCTCCGGGGGAGACTCCGGCTCCGCCGCGGGAGGCAGCTACACGTTCTGGGACCCGTACCCCCAGTTCGACGAGTCGTCCGACTGGGCGAAGCTCATCGACTCCTGCGGGACCGAGGCCGGCGTCACCGTCGAGCGCACCGGCTACGACACCACCGACCTGACCAACAAGGCGCTGCTCGCCGGTCAGCAGGGCAACTCGCCCGACCTCCTGCTCGTCGACAACCCCGTTGTCTCGACGCTCGCGGAGTCGGGCATCCTGACCACGACCGCCGAGTCCGGGCTCTCCACCGAGGGGATCGACGCGAACATCCTCGCGGCCGGCCAGACCGGCAGCGACACCTTCGGCGTGCCGATCGGCGCCAACACGCTCGCGTTGTACTACAACAAGGCCGTGCTCGAGAAGGCCGGCGTGGACGCCGCCTCCATCACGGACTGGGCCGGGCTGACCGACGCGCTCGAGAAGGTCACCGCCTCCGGCGGCAAGGGCATCACGTTCTCCGGCATCGGCACGGAGGAGGGGACCTTCCAGTTCCTGCCGTGGTTCTGGGGCTCCGGCGCCGAGCTGACCGACCTCGACTCGCCCGCCGCGGTCGACGCCGTCTCGCTCTGGAGCGACTGGCTCGAGAAGGGCTACGCGCCCAACTCCGTGATCGGCAACACGCAGACCACGAGCTGGCAGGAGTTCGAGACCGGCGAGTACGCGTTCGGCGAGAACGGCACCTGGCAGCTGGCCAACGCGAAGGCCTCGGGCATCGACTACGGCGTCCTGACCATCCCGTCGAAGGACGGCGGAGCGGCCCCCGCACCGACCGGAGGCGAGTTCCTCACCCTCCCGGTGCAGTCGGACACGGCGCGCTACGAGACCTCGAAGAAGATCGCCGAGTGCCTGACCTCGACGGAGAGCCTGGTCACGACCGACAACACGCTCTCGTACATCGCGCCGACGGCCGAGGCGCAGCAGGAGCAGGTCGCCGGCAACGCCGACCTCGAGCCGTGGGTCACCGCCGTGCAGGCCGCGAAGGGCCGCACCTCGGACGACCTCGGCACGAAGTACCCGAAGATCTCGGAGCAGCTGTGGGGCGCGGTGCAGACCGTGCTCAGCGGCTCGCAGTCTCCCGAGGACGCCCTGAAGGCCGCCCAGTCGGCCGCCGAATCCGCCACGAAGTAGGACGACCGGGGGCTCCCGCTCCCCGAACGAGGTCCCCCCGGCCGGTGCTCCGCGCACCGGCCGGGGGGACGGGAGAGACCATGACCACTGCCACCGAGACCGCCCGCCTCCTGCGGCGCGGCACCGAGCCGCCGGCCCCGCCCGCCCCGGCCGCCGAGAGCCGTCGGCGCCGCCGGCGCCCCGAGGGCGGCCGTCTGGTCGCGTGGGCGTTCCTCGCCCCGCTCGTCGCCTACCTGCTCGTCTTCTACGCGTTCCCGCTCTACCGCAACCTCGAGCTGAGCCTGAAGGACTACACGGTCCGCTCGTTCGTGCAGGGGAACGCGCCCTTCGTCTGGTTCGACAACTACGTCCAGGTGTTCCAGGACGCGACCTTCGGCCCGGCGCTGCTGCACACGGCGGTCTTCACCGGCGTCTCGCTCCTCTTCCAGTTCACGCTGGGGCTGGCGCTCGCCGTGTTCTTCTACCGCCGCTTCCCGCTGGCGAGCACGCTCCGGGCGGTGTTCCTGGTGCCGTGGCGCCTGTGCCTGATCGTCTCGGCGGCGACCTGGTCGTGCATGGTGAACAGCGACTCCGGCATCGTGAACGCGTGCCTGGAGGCGTTCGGGATCGGCCAGATCAACTGGCTCACTTCGCCGACCACCTCGCTGATCGCGGTCCTGATCGCGAACATCTGGATCGGCATCCCGTTCAACCTGGTGATCCTCTACTCCGGCCTGCAGAACATCTCGCAGGACCTCTACGAGGCGGCCTCGCTCGACGGCGCGACCGGCGCCCAGCAGTTCTGGCGGATCACGCTGCCGCTGCTGCGGCCGGTGTCGGCGATCACGATCCTGCTCGGCCTCGTCTACACGCTGAAGGTGTTCGACATCATCTGGATCATGACGAAGGGCGGGCCCGCCGACTCCTCGACCACGCTCGCCACCTGGACGTACCAGCTCGGCTTCGGCTCGATGCTGCCCGACTTCGGACCGGCCGCGGCCGTCGGCAACCTGCTGATCATCCTGGCCCTCGTCTTCGGCCTCGTGTACATCCGGGTCCAGCGGAAGCAGGCCGACTCGTGACCGCCCGCCGCCCCTGGTACCTGACGGTGGTCGGGATCGCCCTCACGGCGGTCATGCTGTTCCCCGTCTACTGGATGATCAACGTCTCCCTCACTCCGACCGGCTCGATGCGGAAGGATCCGCCGGACTGGTTCCCGTTCTCTCCCACGTTCACCGGCTACCAGGCGGTGCTGAGCGAGCAGCTGCCCTACCTGGGCACCAGCCTCGTCGTCGGCCTCGGCACGGTGCTGCTGACCGTGGCGATCGCCGCTCCCGCCGCCTACTCGCTGGCGAAGCTGCGGCCCCGCGGCGGTCAGGCCCTCTCGTTCGTGCTGCTGATCGCGCAGATGATCCCGGCGATCATCATGGCGATGGGCTTCTACGCCATCTACCTCAACCTGGGGCTGCTCAACTCGATCCCGGGCCTGATCGTGGCCGACTCCACCATCGCGGTGCCGTTCGGCGTGCTGATCTTCACGGCCTTCATGTCGGGGATCCCCGACGAGCTCACCCAGGCGGCGCGGATGGACGGAGCGAGCGCCTGGCGCACCTTCACCTCGGTGATCATGCCGATCAGCCGCAACTCCGTCGTCACCGTCTCGCTGTTCGCGTTCCTCTGGGCCTGGTCGGACTTCATCTTCGCCTCGACGCTCGACAGCGGCGGGAAGCTCCAGCCGATCACCCTCGGCATCTACAAGTACATCGGCAACAACAACCAGGAGTGGAACTCGATCATGGCGACCGCCGTGGTCGCCTCGCTCCCGGCCGCCGTCCTCCTCGTCGTCGCCCAGCGGTACGTCTCGGCGGGAGTCACCGCCGGCGCCGTCAAGGACTGACCCGTCCCTCCAAGGAGACACCGTGACCCTCACCGCCCCCACCGCCACCGCCCTCGGCGGCCCGGTCGCCCCCTCGCGGAGCGTGCTCCGGCCGCTGCGCCAGGACGAGATCCGCCTCACCGGCGGCTTCTGGAAGCACTACCAGGACCTCAACTCCTCCGCCGTCATCGAGCACTGCCGCTCATGGATCGAGCGCGTCGGCTGGGCCGGCAACTTCGACCGCGCTGCCGACGGCTCGATCTCGTCAGCCGAGAGCGGCGACGCGCACGCGGGCATCGAGTTCGTGGACTCCGAGGTCTACAAGCTCCTCGAGGCCATGGCCTGGGAGCTCGGCCGGAGCGACGACGCCGGGCTGCAGGAGCGGTACGACGACCTCGTCTCGCGGGTCGCCTCCGCCCAGCACCCGGACGGCTACCTGCACACGAGCTTCGGCCGGCCCGGCCAGCGTGCGCGCTACTCCGACCTGGAGTGGGGCCACGAGCTGTACAGCTTCGGGCACCTGATCCAGGCCGCCGTGGCGCGGCTCCGCACCGGGCACGACGACCTCCTGCCGCAGGTCGCCCGACGGCTGGCCGACCACGTGCACCGCGAGTTCGGGCCCGAGCGGAGGGTCGCCGTGTGCGGCCACCCCGAGATCGAGCCGGCGCTCGCCGAGCTGGCGAGGGCGACGGGGGAGGAGCGCTACCTCGAGCTGGCCCGCCTCTTCGTGGAGCGGCGCGGGACGGGGACGCTGAAGCCGATCGCGTTCGGCGCCGAGTACTTCCAGGACGACGTGCCCGTGCGCGACGCGGAGGTGCTGCGCGGCCACGCGGTGCGGGCCCTCTACCTCGCCTCCGGGGCTCTCGATGTCGCGGTCGAGACCGGCGACGCCGAGCTGGAGGAGGCGGTCCGCCGCCAGTGGGAGGCGACCGTCGAGCGGCGCACCTACGTCACCGGAGGGATGGGCTCGCACCACCAGGACGAGGCGTTCGGCGCCGACTACGAGCTGCCGCCGGACCGCGCGTACGCCGAGACCTGCGCGGCGATCGGCTCCACGATGCTCAGCTGGCGGCTCCTGCTCGGCTCGAACGAGCCCCGCTACGCGGACCTCATGGAGCGGACACTGCTGAACGCGGTGCTCCCCGCGACCCGCGAGGACGGCCGCGCCTTCTTCTACACGAACACCCTGCAGCAGCGCGTCGACGGAGTCGCGCCGGACGAGTCGCGCGAGACCGACCGCGCGCAGTCCAGCCTCCGCGCGCCCTGGTTCTGGGTCTCGTGCTGCCCGACCAACACCGCCCGCACTCTGGCGAGCGTCGAGCTCGGCTTCGCGACCGCCACCGACGACGGGGTGCAGCTCCACCAGTACGGCGCGTACGAGGTGCGCACCGGTGGCGTCGCGCTGCGCGTCGAGACGGAGTACCCGGCCGACGGCGAGATCGTCGTGCGGATCCTCGAGGACGCGGAGTTCGCGCTGACGCTGCGGGTGCCGCCGTTCGCGCGGGGCTCGGCGCTGCTCGACGGCGAGCCGGTCTCGACGCCGACCGTCACCGTCCGCCGGGCGTTCTCCGCCGGCGACACCGTGCGTCTCTCGCTGCCGATGTCGGCCCGCTTCGTCGCCCCGCACCCCCGGATCGACGCGGTGCGCGGCCAGGTCGCCCTCGAGCGCGGGCCGTTCGTGCTGGCGATCGAGTCGCTCGACCTGCCCGAGGGCCTGGACACCGAGCACATCGCGGTCGACGCGTCGGTGCCGCCCGTCGTGACGGCGGAGGGAGCGCGCGTGTCCCTCGTGGCGCGGGAGGCGGCTCCCGGCTGGCCCTACGGTTCCGTGCCGGTGGAGGAGGGGCGCCGCTTCGAGGCGGAGTTCCGGCCGTACCACCGCTGGGCGAACCGCGGGCCGTCGACGATGCGGATCTGGACGCCGACGGCCTGACGGGCACCGCTCGCGAGAAAGCAGAAGTCGTCGCACTCGCGATCGATTGCGACGACTCCTGCGTAGTGGCTGCCGTTGCGGCGCCTCCGTTCAGATCCAGTCGCGCTCGAGGGCCTCGATCACCGCGCTCTGGCGGGTGGCGACGGCGAGCTTGCGCAGGATCGACGAGACGTGGTTGCGGACGGTGCCGGAGGAGAGGTGCAGCGCCGCGCCGATCTCGCCGATCGTCTCGCCGCGGGAGCCGGCGCTGAGCACGTCGAGCTCGCGGTCGGTCAGCGGGCTGCGCGTGCTCGCCAGGGCGTCGGCGGCGATCTCCGGATCGACGTAGCGGCGTCCGCTCGCGACCTGGCGGATCACCTCGGCGACGTCCTCGACCCGGCGCGACTTCGGCAGGAAGCCGCTGACGCCCGCTCCGAGCGCTCGCCGCAGGACCCCCGGCCGCGCGTGCCGGGTGACGACCACGACCCGCGTCGCCGAGACCCGGCGCAGCCGCTCCGCCGCCTCGATCCCGTCGAGCCCGGGCATCTCGACGTCGAACAGGCACACGTCGGGCTGCAGGCGCAGCGCCTCCGCGACCGCCTGCTCGCCGTCGCGGCACTCGCCCACGATCTCGAGGTCCTCCTCGAGGCGGAGGAGCGCGGCCAGCGCCGTGCGGAGCATGTCCTCGTCGTCGGCGATCAGCACCCGGCTCACGAGTCGCTCCCCACCGGCAGGCGCGCGTCCAGCTCGAAGGAGCGGCGGACCGCCCCGGCGCGCAGCGTCCCGCCCGCGCGCTCGACCCGCTCCGCCATGCCGAGGACGCCCGAGCCGGTCCCGTCCGCCTCCTCCGCGTCCGGTGCCAGGTCGTTCACCGCCTCGAACCGCCACTCGTCCTGCTCCCGCGCGAGCCGCAGCCGCGCGCTGGAGCCGCCGCCGTGCTTGAGGATGTTCGTCGTCGTCTCGCGGACCACCGGCCCGAGCGTCTCCGCCGGCGCGTGGGACGCCGCCGGGTCGACCTCGAGCTCGACGCGGAGCCCGGCCGAGCGGAGCAGGTCGGCGGCGTTGGCCAGCTCGTCGACGAGCGGGACGCTGCGGAAGCGCGTGGCTAGCTCGCGGGAGCCGGTGCGGGCGCCGTCGACCGAGCGCTGTGCGGCGCGCAGCTGATCGAGAGCGGCCTCCGGGTCGCTGCCGAGGAGGCGCTCGGCGAGCTCGAGCTGCAGCGCGATCACCTGGAGGTGGTGGCCCTGGAGGTCGTGCACGTCGCCGGCGAGCAGCAGGCGCTCCTGCGCGGCGGCGAGACGGCCCTCGGCGGCGCGCGCCCGGTCGAGCTCGCGGACGATGTCCCACCACCACAGCGCGCTGACGACCGTCAGGGGCAGCAGCGTCGCGAACAGCAGGAGGGTCGAGAGCGCGGCCGACGCGTCCGGCGCCGCGCGCGTCTGCTCGAGCACCGCCGCGACCGCGAGGACGATCGTGCAGAGCACCATCACCCGGAGCCGCACGCCGCTCTGCCAGGGCAGCACGGCGACCAGGGTCGCGGCGAGCGAGAGCCCGAGCGCGAGGCTCCCGGCGGCCGTGCCGGTGAGCGCGGCGGCCGCCACTCCGAGGCAGAAGACCAGGGTCGGCGCAGCCCGGAGACGCACCGGGCCCTCGCGGTCGGCGCGCCGGTACGCGAGCGCGGTCGGCGAGAACACCGCGACCCAGGCGGCCGCACCCAGGAAGTAGGCGCCCTTCCGCCACTCCTCGGCCTCGGCGCTCAGCACCGCCACGGACCAGACGGCCAGGACGATCACCACGAAGGAGGCGGCCGACGCGAGCGTGTACCACCAGGTCACGGCGACGCCGCGGCCCGCGCGCACGGGCGGATGCGCCTCGGTCGAGTTCACCATGCGGCCCAGGCTACGCCCATGACACTTGTCACCCCTCGGGCCGTCGATCCTCCCGGGACGCGGTGACCCGGCGGCACTGCCGCAGCGGGCGCGGACACGGTCGGATGGAGGAGTCCCGAGAGCCGGGGCCACGTACCGTAAGGCACGACCATGACGATCATCAGCGACGCGATCCTCGTATTCCAGGACCTGATCGGCCGCGTTCCCGACCTCGTGCAGCCCCTCGTCGTCGCCGCCGACGGGGCCGTCCCCTTCATCGAGGGCGAGGGAGGGGCGAGCATCGGGATCATCGGCGGCATCCACCCGGTCGTCGCCGGGCTCGCCGGGGCGATCGGCAACTTCGTCTGCGTGGCGCTGCTCGTGCTGCTGGGCACCGGCGTCCGCTCGGCGATCACGGGCCGCTCGGAGGCGAAGCGGACGACTCCGCGGCGCGAGAAGTTCCAGCGGGCCTTCACCCGCTACGGCGTCCCGGGCGTGAGCCTGCTGGGGCCGCTGCTGCTCCCGACGCACTTCACCGCGGTGATGCTGGCGGGCGCCGGAGTCGGCCGCGGGCGGATCCTGCTCTGGCAGGGCGTCGCGATCGCACTGTGGACGACGGTACTGACGGTGATCGTCGGGCTCGCGGTCTCGGGCGCGACGCAGGCGGGCTGAGCGGGCCGGACACGGTCCTGAAGCGTGCGACCCCGGTGGCGCAGAGGCGTTCGCGCCACCGGTCAGTGCCGGATGCGCCGTCCCGGTCCGCCGTCCGGATCCGCCGGGCCGGCGGACTGCAGGTGCGTGTGCAGGCGGATGAGGGTGTCGCGCAGCCGGGTCTTGACGGTGCCGAGCGGGATCGACAGCTCCTCCGCGATCTCGGAGTGGCTGTACCCGCGGACGTAGGCGAGGTAGAGGACGTCGTGGTGGATGGCGGCGAGCTGCCGGATCGCGCCGGCCGCGGGCGCCAGGGCCAGCCGGACGTCCGAGCGCTCCCACTCGTGATCGCGGGGCCGGTCGAGGACCGTGTACTGCAGCTCCCGGCGCCGCGCCGACCGGTCCGCCCGGGCGCGGTCCACGGCACGGCGGTGCGCGACCTGGGCCAGGAAGGCGAGCACGGGACGGCCCGGGTCGAGCGAGCGGGCGGTGCGCCAGAGCTCGAGGTAGACCTCCTGCGCGACCTCCTGGGCTGCGGCGCGGTCGTCGAGCACGACGTCGGCGCTGGAGAAGACCCGGCCCGCGGTGAGCGAGTAGAGCTGCCGGAAGGCGGTCCGGTCGCCCGCGCAGACCCGCAGCAGCAGGGCCGCTGACCGCGCAGGGCCGTCCCCGGGCTCACGCCGCTTGCCCGTCATCGTCGACACAGGGCTCAGCCTGGCACCGCGGACGCGCTCCTCCCGGGGTTACTCCCTGTGAGGTGGCCCCCGTTAGAGGCTCACTTTCACAGGAGTCCGCCGATGCGCGCCGCACGCCCGCCGATGCGCGGCCCCGGTCGCGCACGGGGCCCGTGCGGCGGCGTCGACGGACTCGGCCGCCCGTCAGGCGGCGACGCGCGCGTTCGACTGCGCGAGGAGCGCGACCGAGCGCAGGCGCGCCTCCGTCTGCAGCGACGCGTGAGCGACGATGACCTCGTCGGCGTCGGCGGAGCGGGCGAAGTCGGCGGCGTAGTCGGCCACCTGGTCGCCGGTGCCGACACCGGTGTAGGTGGTCATGCTCGCGACGTGGGCGCCGATCGGCGCGCTGAGCAGGGCGTCGAGCTCCTCGTCGTCGAAGGTCTGGCCGACGGGGATCTGCCCGCTCTGGCGCAGCAGCATCATCAGGCGGGCGCGCTTCATCTGCGCGAACTGCTCCTGCGCGTCCTCCTCGGTGTCGGCGGCGATGGCGTTCATCCCGGCGATCACGTAGGGGGCGTCGAGCTGATCGGAGGGGCGGACACCGCCCCTGTACTCCGTGAAGGCCTGGTGGAGCGCGTCCGGAGCGAAGTGCGAGGCGAACGCGTACGGCAGGCCCAGCGCGGCGGCCAGCTGCGCGCCGAAGAGCGAGGAGCCGAGGATGTAGAGGGGGACGCGGGTGCCGGCACCGGGCGTCGAGCTCACCCCGGGGATTCGGGATTCGCCGGCGAGAAAGGCCTGCAGCTCCAGCACGTCCTGCGGGAAGCGCTCGGAGGAGTCGGGGTCGCGGCGGAGCGCGCGGAAGGTCGCCTGGTCGCTGCCGGGGGCGCGGCCGAGTCCGAGGTCGATCCGTCCCGGGTGCAGCGTCTCGAGGGTGCCGAACTGCTCGGCGATGGTGAGCGGGGAGTGGTTCGGCAGCATGACGCCGCCGGAGCCGAGGCGGATCGTGGAGGTCTGCGAGGCGACGTGCGCGATGAGCACCGAGGTCGCGCTGGAGGCGATGCTCGCCATGTTGTGGTGCTCGGCGTACCAGACGCGGCGGTAGCCGTTCCGCTCGGCCTCCTGGGCCAGGGCGACGGAGGCGGCGAAGCTGTCGCGAGCGGTCTCACCGGGGGCGATGGGGGCGAGGTCGAGGATGGAGAGGGGAACGCTCATGGTGAGGGCAACGCCCGCGACGGCTCCGGTGTTCCCGTCGCGGGCGCCTTCCTCACGCCTCGGGGATGTCGCGGCCGTACGCCTCCAGCGTCACGGCCTCGGGCTCCGGTCCGCCGCGCACGCCGGCCTCGAGGGCGTCGATCCTTGCGAGCTCCGAGCCGGAGAGCGCGAAGTCGAACACGTCGATGTTCTCGGCGATGCGCTCGGGGCGGGTCGACTTCGGGATGACCTGGCGGCCCTCCTGCAGGTGCCAGCGGAGCATCACCTGCGCGGCCGTCTTCCCGTACTTGGCGCCGAGCTCGAGGAGCACCGGGTCGTCGAAGCTGCGGCGCGGGGAGTCGCGGTAGGCGGTGATGCCGCCGATCGGCGACCAGGCCTGGGTGAGGATGTCGTTCTCGCAGCCGAAGCGCTCGACCCGCCGCTGCTGGAAGTACGGGTGCACCTCGAGCTGGTTCACCGCGGGGACGACGTCGGTCTCGGCGAGCAGGCGGGTGAGGTGCTCGACCATGAAGTTGCTCACGCCGATCGCCCGCACCCTCCCGTCGGCGAGCAGCCGCTCGAGCGCCCGATAGGCGTCGAGGGTGCGGTCGAAGGCCTCGGGCAGGGCCTGGTGCAGGATCAGCAGGTCGATCCGCTCGACGCCGAGCTTGCCCGCGCTCTTGTCGAAGGCGTGCAGCGTCTCGTCGTAGCCGTAGTCGCTGATCCACACCTTCGTCTCGAGGAAGACGTCGTCGCGGCCGGCGATCGCCTCGCCCACCTCGCGCTCGTTGCCGTAGGCCGCCGCCGTGTCGATGTGCCGGTACCCCGCGTCGAGCGCGGCGGCGACGGCGGCGCGGGTCTCGTCGGGCGGAGACTGGAAGACGCCGAGTCCGAGGGCGGGGATCTCGACACCGTTGTGGAGAGTGAACGTGTTCATGAGCCCACGCTACGTCCGCAGACGCCGAGTCGCCCGAGAAGCCGCGCGCGACTCCTCAGGCGACCCCGTCGCTCCGGCCCTGCTCAGCCGTCGATCGGCAGCAGGATCCCCTTCACCGTCTCGTCCGTGGCGAGGAACTCCTGCACGGCCGGGTCCTGGAAGGCCTGGACGAGCTTCTTCACGTTCTCGGTGTCGCGGTACTTCGAGCCGATGGTGAGCTGCCCGGCGAAGTCGTCGGGGGCCTGCGGGGCGAAGATCTGCTGCTCGATCGGGATGCCGGCGGCGAGGTAGTACTCGGTGTAGCCGACGGCCGCGTCGAGGTCCGGCAGCGCGCGCGACTGGGCGGCGAAGTCGAGCAGCGTGAACTGCAGGTTCTTCGGGTTCTCGGCGATGTCGTCCTGGGTCGCGGTGCCCGGCTCCGTGCCCGGCTTCAGCGTGATCAGGCCGGCGTTCTGCAGCAGCCAGAGGCCCTGCGCCTCGTTGGCGGGGTCGGAGT
The DNA here is from genome assembly GCF_002932695.1 of Rathayibacter sp. AY1D2. Lineage (NCBI taxonomy): Bacteria > Bacillati > Actinomycetota > Actinomycetes > Micrococcales > Microbacteriaceae > Rathayibacter > Rathayibacter sp. AY1D2. Next base: position 49,793 of record NZ_PSVX01000002.1, read on the forward strand.
AGAGCGAGACCGTGCCGCCGTCGGGGATCTGGGAGACGTCGGAGTACTTGTCGCTCCAGAGCCCGAAGCCCCAGCGGAAGACGGGGGTGGCCGCCTCCTCCTCGAAGTCGGGGTTGGCCTCGAGCACCTGTCCCAGCCAGAGCTTGTGCTGGTACACCGTGGCCGCGACCTCGCCCTCGCTCACCGCGCGGTTGATGGTGTTGCTGTCCGAGAGCCCCTTGAAGGCGACGGTGATGCCGTAGCGCGGCGCCACCTCCTTCGCGACGAAGTCGACCAGGGCCTGCTCGGAGGCATTGCCCTCGGCGGTCGCGACGTAGAGCGTCGCTCCCTCCTGCTCGTTGGCCGAGACGGCGGGGGAGAGGAGCGGGACGGCGATCGCGGAGGCGACGCCGACGACGACGACGGCCGCTCCGGCGATCCAGGGCCAGCGGCGCTTCTTCTTGAGATCGAATCCGAGGTCGTCGGGAGTGGACATGGCGGTGCCTTTCGAAGAGGGGGTGCGCGGGCGCGCGGGAGGGACGCCCGAGGGCGCAGGAGGAGGAGTGGTGGTTCTAGACGGCGGCCGCGACCCGCGGCGCTCGCCGCGAGCGGAAGGCGCCGGGCGTGGTCGCGCGGACGAGGGCGTCGCCGGTGAGCTGCACGGTCGCGACGGTGGCGACCAGGATCACGATGGTGGCGAGCATGACGGTGGTGTCGAAGCGCTGGTAGCCGTAGGTCACCGCGACGTAGCCGATGCCGCCGGCGCCGATCGTGCCGGCGATCGCCGAGTACTCGATCATCGCGATCGTGTTGATCGTCAGGCCGCCGATGATCTGCGGCACTGCCTCGCTGAGCTGGGCGGTCCGCACCACCTGCAGCCGCGACGCTCCGGAGGCGCGGGCGACGCGGGTGAGCGAGAGCGGCACGCTGCGCAGCGCGTTCTCGACGATGCGGGTGAAGAAGGCGATCCCCGCGATGGACATCGGCACGACGGCCGCCGCGATCCCGATGTTGGTGCCGGTGATCAGGCGCGTGAACAGCATGATCGACGCCATCAGGATGAGGAACGGCAGCGAGCGGCCGACGCTGATGGGGGCGCTGAGCACCTGGTGGGCGGCGCGGTTCTCGGCCAGCCCGCCCGGAGCGAGGTTGTGCACGAGAGCGCCCAGCGGCACGCCGACCAGCACCACGATCGCCATGACGATGCCGACCATGATCAGCGTCTCGCCGAGCGCCGGCAGCACCAGCGCGGGGATCTGCTCGAGCGGGACCTTGTTGTCGAGGTGGAGGATCACGCCGCCACCTCCTCGGCGAGGACGCGCACGCCGGCGGGCCGGACCGACAGGCCGAGCTCGGCCGCCGCACGGGTGAGCCGCGCCTCGTCGACCGGGCCGAGCCCGATCGTCGCGTGGCCGACCGCCTGCCCGTCCACCGTCTCGATCGCCGCGCCGAGCAGCGAGACGGGGCCGACCGCCTCCGCGAGCCGGGTGACCCAGTCGGTCGGCACTCCGGAGCGGGAGTAGCCCACCACCCATTCGCCCAGACCCGGGCCGGGCGCGACGGAGGGGCGCACCGGGTTGAGGGCGAGGCCGAGCGGGGACGCGGGGTCGCGCAGCAGGTCGACGAGGCGCCCCGACTCCACGATGCGGCCGTGGTCGAGGCGGGCGACGGAGTCGGCCACCTGGCGCACCGTCTCCATCTCGTGGGTGATGAAGAGGATCGAGAGGCCCAGGTCGTCGCGCAGCTCCTTCAGGAGCGTGGTGATCGCGGTGGTCGAGGCGGGGTCGAGGCCCGAGGTGGCCTCGTCCGAGAGCAGCACCGAGGGGCGGAGGGCGAGCGCGCGGGCGATGCCGACGCGCTGGCGCTGACCGCCGGAGAGCTGGTGCGGGTAGTAGCGCGCGCGGTCCGAGAGGCCGACGCGCTCGAGCAGCTCCGCGACGCGGCGCTTCGTCTCGGCGGCGGTGACGCCGAGGTACTCCAGCGGAAGGGCCACGTTCTGCTCGGCCGTGCGGCGGCTGAAGAGTCCGTCGGACTGGAAGACGGTGCCGATGCGGCGGCGGGCGACGCGCAGCCGCTCCTCCGAGAGCTGCGAGAGCGCCTCCCCGTTGACGACGACCGTGCCCGAGGTGGGCCGTTCCAGGAGGTTCACGCAGGCGGCGAGCGTGCTCTTGCCCGCACCGCTCGGGCCGACGACGGCGAAGATCTCGCCGGTCGCGACCGAGAAGTCGAGGCGGTCGAGCACGGTCGCCGGACCGTACGACTTGCTGAGCTGCTCGAGCCGGATCATCGCGTTCCTTCGGACGGGTCGGGCGGCCGCGGCCTCTCCGCGTCGTCCCGGACACGATGATGGAGCACCGCGGGCCCGCCCGTCCCGGCCCGCGTCGCCCGGCGTAATCCTTCGTCGCCGGGCGTAACAGTGCGCGGGGCGGAGGGGGTCGCTCACGCCGGTCCCGCCGCTGCCGGGCGCTCCCGCTCAGCTCGCGGCGGCCGCCGCGCGGGGGCTCTCGGCGCTCGCCTCGCGGTCGAAGCGCTCGCGGCTGAAGACCTGGTCGGCTGTCGTCAGGGCGAGGCCGATCACGCCGGCCAGCTCGCCCAGGTCCGATGTGTGGATGGTCAGGTGCCGCGTGGCGAGCGGGTGGGTGCGCAGGTAGACGCGCGCGCGCAGGCCCGACATCAGCACCTCCCCGCAGTCGCCGAGCTGCCCCGAGATTAAGATGGTCCGCGGGTTGAGGATGTTGACGAGGTCGGCGACCGCCTCGCCGAGGACGCGGCCGGCCTGGCGCACCGCCTGGGTGGCGCGCATGTCGCCGCGGAGCACGCGGGCCGTGACGTCGGCGACGTGCTTGATCGAGGGGTCGTCGGCCGAGAGGTCGCGGACGAGGGCCCAGCCGCTCGCGTACGCCTCCACGCAGCCGGCGTTGCCGCAGCGGCAGGGCAGCGGATCCGCGTCGACCGTGCCCGTGACCGCGCGGGTGTGGCCGATGTCGCCGGCCGCGCCGACGGCTCCGCGGATCGTCGCTCCGTTGAAGACGAGGCCCGAGCCGATGCCGGTGCCGAGCTTCAGGCTGATCAGGTTGTCGGAGCCGTGGTGGCGCGACTCGGCGAGGGCGCGGGCGTTCGCGTCGTTCTCGATGACGACCTGCACGCCCTCGTGCGGCTCGGCGAAGTAGCCGGCGATGTCGAAGTCGTCCCAGCCGGTCATGATCGGCGGGTTGCGCACGCGCCCGGCGGCGAACTCGACCGGCCCCGGGACTCCGACGCCGATGCCGGCGACCGCGTCACCCTGCTGCAGCCGCTCGAACGCGGCGAGCACCAGCGAGAGCACGGCGTCCGGTCCCTCCCAGACGTCGACGACGCCGCTCTCGTGCCGGAGGGGGGTGCCGCGGAGGTCGCAGGCGGCGGCGACGAATCCGCTCGCCCCGATGTCGGCGGTGAGGAACACCGTGCCGACCAGGTTCATCGCGAACATGCTCGAGGGGCGCCCGCCGGTCGACTCGCCGCCGGTGGTGGGGGCGATCAGGCCGAGCTCCACGAGGGTCGCGAGGCGCTGGTTGACGGTGGAGCGGGAGAGCCCCGTCTGCTCCATCACCGCGTTGCGCGAGACCTCGCCCTGCTCGCGGAACAGCGCGAGGACGTCGGCCACGTGCGAACCGGCCTCGCCGGTGGAGTACCCCGTCATCGCTCCCCCTCTTGTCACGGTCAGCGTACATGCCTGCCGACGGGAAGCCTGAAGTGCCCCGACTTTCGTATTGCGATAACGCGAAAGCCCCGGTAGTTTTCACACACCGGCACGCAGTGGTGCCACTGATCCTCAAGGATGACGATGAACCGCACAGCACGCCGCCTCCTCCCGGTTCTCGCACCGGTCGGCGCCCTCGCACTCCTCCTCACCGGCTGCGCCTCGGGTGGCGACACGGCCGCCGGCGGCTCCGGATCGACCAAGGTCGCCGCGGTCATCAAGGGCCTCGACAACCCCTTCTTCCAGGCGATGGAGAACGGCATCGAGGACACCGCGAAGGACGACTCCGTGGACGTCTCGGTGCAGGCCGCCGCCGACATCGGCGACACCACCGGCCAGGCCGACAAGCTCACCACCGTCGCCGGCCAGGACTTCGGCTGCCTCATCGTCAACCCGATCAGCGGCACGAACCTGGTGCAGGCCCTCGCCTCCGCCACCGGCAAGACGATCGTCAACATCGACAGCCCGCTCGACCCCGACGCGGTCGAGGCCGCGAACCTCGACGTCACCACCTACATCGGCACCGACAACGAGGCCGCCGGCGGCAAGGCCGGCGACTTCCTCCTGCAGCAGCTGCCCGCCGGCTCCGAGGTCGCCGTCATCGGCGGAGTCTCGGGAGACGTCACCAGCGCCGCCCGCGTCGACGGCTTCACCGCCGCGATCGGCTCCGACCTCACCGTCGTCCAGGAGGCCGCGGCCGACTGGAAGCGCGAGGTCGCGCTGACCAAGGCGACCGACATCCTCGCTGCGAACCCCGACGTGAAGGCGTTCTTCGCCGCGAACGACGACATGGGCCTCGGCATCGTCAAGGCCGTCGAGAACGCGGGCCTCACCGGCTCCGTCCAGGTGGTCAGCGTCGACGGCAACGAGGACGCGCTGCAGTCGGTGAAGGACGGCGGGCTCACCGCCACCGTCGCCCAGTACCCCTTCGCGATCGGCCAGCTCGGCGTGCAGGCGTGCGAGGCCGTCGGCGCCGGCGAGGAGATCCCCGCCGAGATCGAGTCGCCCACCGCGCTCGTGACCTCCGAGACCGCGGAGCAGGCCCTCGGCGCCTTCCCCCAGCGGTTCGAGGAGTTCGACAACCCGCTCGCCGCGCTCGTCCCCGGCAAGTAGGACCTCCCGCCCATGGCAACCCAGGAAGCGACCATGACCTCAGTCACCGCCCGACCCCCGGCCAGCGCCTCCCCGCTGCTGGCGAACCTCCGTCAGCTCAGCTTCTGGGCCGAGAACGCCGCACCGATCGGGCTCGTCGCCCTGGTGATCGTGTTCTCGATCGCGACGCCGACGTTCCTCAGCCTCGGCAACATCAAGGCGATGCTCGTCGCCGCCGCGATCCTGGTCATCCTCTCGATCGGCCAGTCCTTCGTCATCACCACCGGCGGCATCGACCTCTCGATCTCGGCGACGATGACCGTCGGAGCGGTCGGCTTCGGCATCGGCTGGAGCGCCGGCTGGGGCTTCTGGCTCTCGGCGCTCGCGGCCCTGCTCTTCGCGGGGCTGATCGGAGTGATCAACGGCTTCCTGATCGCGAAGGGCAAGGTCACCGACTTCATCGCGACACTGGGCACGCTCTCGGTGGCGACCGGTCTCGCGCTGATCGTCTCCGACGGCAAGCCGATCACGGTCGGCAGCCCCGAGCTGCTCCGCCTCACCACCGGCTCGATCGGGATCATCGGCTACCCGATCATCCTGCCCGCGGTCATCGGAGTCGTGGCCTGGGTCGTCATGTTCCGCACCCGCTCCGCCCTGCACGTGGAGGCGGTCGGCGGCAACGAGGAGAGCGCGGTCGCCAACGGCATCAAGGCCGGACGCGTGCGCATCGCGGTGTACATCATCGCCGCGGTCCTCGCCGGAGACGGCTCGCTCCTCCGCGTCGACCGCGTCGGCGCCGCGGAGCCGGCCATCAACACGCAGTACCTGCTCAACTCCATCGCGGCCGTCGTGCTCGGCGGAGTGAGCCTCACCGGCGGCAAGGCCAAGATCGTCGGCCCGATCATCGGAGCGTTCCTCCTGACCGCGCTGACCAACGGCCTGACCCTGCTCGGCGTCTCGCAGTTCTACCAGCCCCTCGCCGTCGGCCTGGTGGTCGTGCTCGCCGCCCTCATCACCCGCTACCAGAAGAAGTGAGCCCAGCCATGACCAGCGACATCCTGCTCGAAGCGCGTGACATCAAGAAGTCCTTCGGCGGCGTCCACGCTCTCAAGGGAGCATCGATGTCGATGCGCCGCGGCGAGATCACCGCCCTGATCGGCGACAACGGCGCGGGCAAGTCCACCCTCGTCCGCTGCCTCTCCGGGGTGCACCCCGCCGACTCCGGCACCATCACCCTCGACGGCGACGTGGTGCACTTCACCACTCCGCTCGGCGCGCGGGACGGCGGCATCGAGACGGTGCACCAGACCCTCGCCCTGGTCGAGGACCTGACCGTGTGGCAGAACTTCTTCCTCGGCCGCGAGCTCACCAAGGGCGTGCCCGGGGTGCGGTTCCTGGACCGGACGCAGATGAAGAAGACGGCCCAGGAGCTGCTCGGCGACCTCGCCGTGAACGTCCCGCCGGTCACCAGCAAGGTCCGCCGCCTCTCGGGCGGCCAGCGCCAGGCGGTCGCGATCGCCCGGGCCGCGGGCTGGGGCAGCAAGATCGTGATCATGGACGAGCCGACCGCGGCGCTCGGCGTCCAGGAGACGGCGCGCGTCGAGAAGATCATCCTCAAGCTGCGCGACGCCGGAGTGGCCGTGCTGCTGATCAGCCACAACTTCGACCAGGTGATGCGCCTGAGCGACCAGGTGTGGGTGATGCGCGCGGGCCTCGCCGTCGCCGGCCGCCGCACCGCCGAGACCAGCGGCGACGAGCTCGTCTCGCTGATCACGGGCGCGAAGGCCGCCTGATGCGCCCCGAGTTCCTGCACCGCGGGAGCACGGAGCGCTCGTCGCCGATCGGGGTCCACGCGGAGGCGTCGGGGTCGTCGGGAGCCGGGATCTCGATCAGGTCGAAGCCGATCGAGGCGGCGGCGCCGATCGCGCGGCGCCCCGACTCCGGCGTCCAGTCGCCGACGAGCAGGCCCGCGTGGACCCCGATCGGCGACGAGCGCTCCGTGCTCCCGCGGTGCAGGAACTCGGGGCGCATCAGGCGGCCTTCGCGCCCGTGATCAGCGAGACGAGCTCGTCGCCGCTGGTCTCGGCGGTGCGGCGGCCGGCGACGGCGAGGCCCGCGCGCATCACCCACACCTGGTCGCTCAGGCGCATCACCTGGTCGAAGTTGTGGCTGATCAGCAGCACGGCCACTCCGGCGTCGCGCAGCTTGAGGATGATCTTCTCGACGCGCGCCGTCTCCTGGACGCCGAGCGCCGCGGTCGGCTCGTCCATGATCACGATCTTGCTGCCCCAGCCCGCGGCCCGGGCGATCGCGACCGCCTGGCGCTGGCCGCCCGAGAGGCGGCGGACCTTGCTGGTGACCGGCGGGACGTTCACGGCGAGGTCGCCGAGCAGCTCCTGGGCCGTCTTCTTCATCTGCGTCCGGTCCAGGAACCGCACCCCGGGCACGCCCTTGGTGAGCTCGCGGCCGAGGAAGAAGTTCTGCCACACGGTCAGGTCCTCGACCAGGGCGAGGGTCTGGTGCACCGTCTCGATGCCGCCGTCCCGCGCGCCGAGCGGAGTGGTGAAGTGCACCACGTCGCCGTCGAGGGTGATGGTGCCGGAGTCGGCGGGGTGCACCCCGGAGAGGCAGCGGACGAGGGTGGACTTGCCCGCGCCGTTGTCGCCGATCAGGGCGGTGATCTCGCCGCGGCGCATCGACATCGATGCTCCCTTGAGAGCGTGGACGCCGCCGAAGGACTTCTTGATGTCACGCGCTTCGAGCAGGATGTCGCTGGTCATGGCTGGGCTCACTTCTTCTGGTAGCGGGTGATGAGGGCGGCGAGCACGACCACCAGGCCGACGGCGAGGGGCTGGTAGAACTGCGAGACGCCGAGCAGGGTCAGGCCGTTGGTCAGCGCGGTCAGGAGGAACGCTCCGATGATCGGGCCGACGATCTTGGCCTTGCCGCCGGTGAGGCTCACTCCGCCGAGCACGACGGCCGCGATGGAGTTGAGCAGGTACTGCGTGTTGATGGCCGGCTCCGCGGCGCCGACGCGGGCGACGAGGAGGAGCGAGCCGACTCCGGCGAGGACCGCGGCGATGATGTACACCGCGATGCGCACGCGTCCGGCCTTGATGCCGTTGGCGACCGCGCTCTCCTCGTTGCCGCCGACCGCCTGCACGTGCAGGCCGAAGCGGGTGCGGAACATGACGACCCAGGCGACGACTCCGATTACAGCGGCCAGGATGATCGGGTAGCCGATGATCCCGATCGAGCCGGTGGTGAGGCGGAGCAGCTCGGGGCTGCCGACCGTGATCGGCTTGCCGTCGGAGACGATCAGCGCGAGACCGGTCGCCACCGAGAGCGTGCCCAGTGTCGCGATGAAGTCGGTGACCTTGCCCTTCGCGATCAGGAAGCCGTTGATCACTCCGATCAGCCCCGCGAAGAGCAGGGCCGCGAGCGCCGAGAGCCAGAAGCCCCAGCCGGCGCTCCAGCCGATGCCGAAGCCGACCGCTCCGACGGTCATCGTCGCCGAGATCGAGAGGTCGATGCCGCCGGTGGTGATGACGAAGGACTGGCCGATCGAGAGGATGACCAGGATCGCGGCGGCGACGAGCATCGCCTTGATGTTGCCGAGGCTGAGGAACGTCGGCGTCGCGATCGAGAACACGATCACCAGGGCGACGAGCCCGATCGGTGCGGCGTTCTCGGCCCAGAAGCTGAGCTGACGGAGGTTCGCCAGCAGCGGGGAGGCGCTGGCCGGGGGTCGGGCGGTGACTGAGGTCATGGTCGCTTCCTGGGTTGCCATGGGCGGGAGGTCCTACTTGCCGGGGACGAGCGCGGCGAGCGGGTTGTCGAACTCCTCGAACGGCTGGGGGAAGGCGCCGAGGGCCTGCTCCGCGGTCTCGGAGGTCACGAGCGCGGTGGGCGACTCGATCTCGGCGGGGATCTCCTCGCCGGCGCCGACGGCCTCGCACGCCTGCACGCCGAGCTGGCCGATCGCGAAGGGGTACTGGGCGACGGTGGCGGTGAGCCCGCCGTCCTTCACCGACTGCAGCGCGTCCTCGTTGCCGTCGACGCTGACCACGTGGACGGAGCCGGTGAGGCCCGCGTTCTCGACGGCCTTGACGATGCCGAGGCCCATGTCGTCGTTCGCGGCGAAGAACGCCTTCGCGGCGGGGTTCGCAGCGAGGATGTCGGTCGCCTTGGTCAGCGCGACCTCGCGCTTCCAGTCGGCCGCGGCCTCCTGGACGACGGTGAGGTCGGAGCCGATCGCGGCGGTGAAGCCGTCGACGCGGGCGGCGCTGGTGACGTCTCCCGAGACTCCGCCGATGACGGCGACCTCGGAGCCGGCGGGCAGCTGCTGCAGGAGGAAGTCGCCGGCCTTGCCGCCGGCGGCCTCGTTGTCGGTGCCGATGTAGGTGGTGACGTCGAGGTTCGCGGCCTCGACCGCGTCGGGGTCGAGCGGGCTGTCGATGTTGACGATCGTCTTGCCGGTGGCGGAGGCGAGGGCCTGCACCAGGTTCGTGCCGCTGATCGGGTTGACGATGAGGCAGCCGAAGTCCTGGCCGGCGACGGTGGTGAGCTTGTCGGCCTGGCCGGTGGTGTCGCCGATGTCGGCGGCGGCCTGCACCGAGACGTCCACGGAGTCGTCCTTCGCGGTGTCCTCGATGCCGTTCTCCATCGCCTGGAAGAAGGGGTTGTCGAGGCCCTTGATGACCGCGGCGACCTTGGTCGATCCGGAGCCGCCGGCGGCCGTGTCGCCACCCGAGGCGCAGCCGGTGAGGAGGAGTGCGAGGGCGCCGACCGGTGCGAGAACCGGGAGGAGGCGGCGTGCTGTGCGGTTCATCGTCATCCTTGAGGATCAGTGGCACCACTGCGTGCCGGTGTGTGAAAACTACCGGGGCTTTCGCGTTATCGCAATACGAAAGTCGGGGCACTTCAGGCTTCCCGTCGGCAGGCATGTACGCTGACCGTGACAAGAGGGGGAGCGATGACGGGGTACTCCACCGGCGAGGCCGGTTCGCACGTGGCCGACGTCCTCGCGCTGTTCCGCGAGCAGGGCGAGGTCTCGCGCAACGCGGTGATGGAGCAGACGGGGCTCTCCCGCTCCACCGTCAACCAGCGCCTCGCGACCCTCGTGGAGCTCGGCCTGATCGCCCCCACCACCGGCGGCGAGTCGACCGGCGGGCGCCCCTCGAGCATGTTCGCGATGAACCTGGTCGGCACGGTGTTCCTCACCGCCGACATCGGGGCGAGCGGATTCGTCGCCGCCGCCTGCGACCTCCGCGGCACCCCCCTCCGGCACGAGAGCGGCGTCGTCGACGTCTGGGAGGGACCGGACGCCGTGCTCTCGCTGGTGCTCGCCGCGTTCGAGCGGCTGCAGCAGGGTGACGCGGTCGCCGGCATCGGCGTCGGAGTCCCGGGGCCGGTCGAGTTCGCCGCCGGGCGCGTGCGCAACCCGCCGATCATGACCGGCTGGGACGACTTCGACATCGCCGGCTACTTCGCCGAGCCGCACGAGGGCGTGCAGGTCGTCATCGAGAACGACGCGAACGCCCGCGCCCTCGCCGAGTCGCGCCACCACGGCTCCGACAACCTGATCAGCCTGAAGCTCGGCACCGGCATCGGCTCGGGCCTCGTCTTCAACGGAGCGACGATCCGCGGAGCCGTCGGCGCGGCCGGCGACATCGGCCACACCCGCGCGGTCACGGGCACGGTCGACGCGGATCCGCTGCCCTGCCGCTGCGGCAACGCCGGCTGCGTGGAGGCGTACGCGAGCGGCTGGGCCCTCGTCCGCGACCTCTCGGCCGACGACCCCTCGATCAAGCACGTCGCCGACGTCACGGCCCGCGTGCTCCGCGGCGACATGCGCGCCACCCAGGCGGTGCGCCAGGCCGGCCGCGTCCTCGGCGAGGCGGTCGCCGACCTCGTCAACATCCTCAACCCGCGGACCATCGTGATCTCGGGCCAGCTCGGCGACTGCGGGGAGGTGCTGATGTCGGGCCTGCGCGAGCGCGTCTACCTGCGCACCCACCCGCTCGCCACGCGGCACCTGACCATCCACACATCGGACCTGGGCGAGCTGGCCGGCGTGATCGGCCTCGCCCTGACGACAGCCGACCAGGTCTTCAGCCGCGAGCGCTTCGACCGCGAGGCGAGCGCCGAGAGCCCCCGCGCGGCGGCCGCCGCGAGCTGAGCGGGAGCGCCCGGCAGCGGCGGGACCGGCGTGAGCGACCCCCTCCGCCCCGCGCACTGTTACGCCCGGCGACGAAGGATTACGCCGGGCGACGCGGGCCGGGACGGGCGGGCCCGCGGTGCTCCATCATCGTGTCCGGGACGACGCGGAGAGGCCGCGGCCGCCCGACCCGTCCGAAGGAACGCGATGATCCGGCTCGAGCAGCTCAGCAAGTCGTACGGTCCGGCGACCGTGCTCGACCGCCTCGACTTCTCGGTCGCGACCGGCGAGATCTTCGCCGTCGTCGGCCCGAGCGGTGCGGGCAAGAGCACGCTCGCCGCCTGCGTGAACCTCCTGGAACGGCCCACCTCGGGCACGGTCGTCGTCAACGGGGAGGCGCTCTCGCAGCTCTCGGAGGAGCGGCTGCGCGTCGCCCGCCGCCGCATCGGCACCGTCTTCCAGTCCGACGGACTCTTCAGCCGCCGCACGGCCGAGCAGAACGTGGCCCTTCCGCTGGAGTACCTCGGCGTCACCGCCGCCGAGACGAAGCGCCGCGTCGCGGAGCTGCTCGAGCGCGTCGGCCTCTCGGACCGCGCGCGCTACTACCCGCACCAGCTCTCCGGCGGTCAGCGCCAGCGCGTCGGCATCGCCCGCGCGCTCGCCCTCCGCCCCTCGGTGCTGCTCTCGGACGAGGCCACCTCGGGCCTCGACCCCGCCTCGACCACCGCGATCACCACGCTCCTGAAGGAGCTGCGCGACGACCTGGGCCTCTCGATCCTCTTCATCACCCACGAGATGGAGACGGTGCGCCAGGTGGCCGACTCCGTCGCCCGCCTCGACCACGGCCGCATCGTGGAGTCGGGGCGCCTCGTCGACCTGCTGCGCGACCCCGCGTCCCCGCTCGGCCTCGCCCTCAACCCGGTGCGCCCCTCCGTCGCGCCCGGCCCGGGTCTGGGCGAATGGGTGGTGGGCTACTCCCGCTCCGGAGTGCCGACCGACTGGGTCACCCGGCTCGCGGAGGCGGTCGGCCCCGTCTCGCTGCTCGGCGCGGCGATCGAGACGGTGGACGGGCAGGCGGTCGGCCACGCGACGATCGGGCTCGGCCCGGTCGACGAGGCGCGGCTCACCCGTGCGGCGGCCGAGCTCGGCCTGTCGGTCCGGCCCGCCGGCGTGCGCGTCCTCGCCGAGGAGGTGGCGGCGTGATCCTCCACCTCGACAACAAGGTCCCGCTCGAGCAGATCCCCGCGCTGGTGCTGCCGGCGCTCGGCGAGACGCTGATCATGGTCGGCATCGTCATGGCGATCGTGGTGCTGGTCGGCGTGCCGCTGGGCGCTCTCGTGCACAACCTCGCTCCGGGCGGGCTGGCCGAGAACCGCGCCGCCCACCAGGTGCTCAGCGCCGTCATCAGCGTCGGCCGCTCGCTGCCGTTCCTCATCCTGATGGCGTCGATCATGCCGTTCACGCGCCTGATCACCGGCACCAACATCGGGATCGCGGCGGCCGTCGTGCCGATGTCGATCGCGGGGATCGCCTTCTTCACCCGCATCGTCGAGAACGCGCTGCGCAGCGTGCCGCTCTCGCTCACCCGCGTCGCCCGCGCCTCCGGAGCGTCGCGGCTGCAGGTGGTGCGGACCGCCCAGCTCAGCGAGGCAGTGCCGCAGATCATCGGCGGCCTAACGATCAACACGATCGCGATGATCGAGTACTCGGCGATCGCCGGCACGATCGGCGCCGGCGGCATCGGCTACGTCGCGGTGACCTACGGCTACCAGCGCTTCGACACCACCGTCATGCTCGCCACCATCGTGATCCTGGTCGCCACCGTCGCGACCGTGCAGCTCACCGGCGACGCCCTCGTCCGCGCGACCACGCCCGGCGCCTTCCGCTCGCGGCGAGCGCCGCGGGTCGCGGCCGCCGTCTAGAACCACCACTCCTCCTCCTGCGCCCTCGGGCGTCCCTCCCGCGCGCCCGCGCACCCCCTCTTCGAAAGGCACCGCCATGTCCACTCCCGACGACCTCGGATTCGATCTCAAGAAGAAGCGCCGCTGGCCCTGGATCGCCGGAGCGGCCGTCGTCGTCGTCGGCGTCGCCTCCGCGATCGCCGTCCCGCTCCTCTCCCCCGCCGTCTCGGCCAACGAGCAGGAGGGAGCGACGCTCTACGTCGCGACCGCCGAGGGCAATGCCTCCGAGCAGGCCCTGGTCGACTTCGTCGCGAAGGAGGTGGCGCCGCGCTACGGCATCACCGTCGCCTTCAAGGGGCTCTCGGACAGCAACACCATCAACCGCGCGGTGAGCGAGGGCGAGGTCGCGGCCACGGTGTACCAGCACAAGCTCTGGCTGGGACAGGTGCTCGAGGCCAACCCCGACTTCGAGGAGGAGGCGGCCACCCCCGTCTTCCGCTGGGGCTTCGGGCTCTGGAGCGACAAGTACTCCGACGTCTCCCAGATCCCCGACGGCGGCACGGTCTCGCTCTACTCCGACCCCGCCAACGAGGCGCAGGGCCTCTGGCTGCTGCAGAACGCCGGCCTGATCACGCTGAAGCCGGGCACGGAGCCGGGCACCGCGACCCAGGACGACATCGCCGAGAACCCGAAGAACCTGCAGTTCACGCTGCTCGACTTCGCCGCCCAGTCGCGCGCGCTGCCGGACCTCGACGCGGCCGTCGGCTACACCGAGTACTACCTCGCCGCCGGCATCCCGATCGAGCAGCAGATCTTCGCCCCGCAGGCCCCCGACGACTTCGCCGGGCAGCTCACCATCGGCTCGAAGTACCGCGACACCGAGAACGTGAAGAAGCTCGTCCAGGCCTTCCAGGACCCGGCCGTGCAGGAGTTCCTCGCCACGGACGAGACGGTGAAGGGGATCCTGCTGCCGATCGACGGCTGAGCAGGGCCGGAGCGACGGGGTCGCCTGAGGAGTCGCGCGCGGCTTCTCGGGCGACTCGGCGTCTGCGGACGTAGCGTGGGCTCATGAACACGTTCACTCTCCACAACGGTGTCGAGATCCCCGCCCTCGGACTCGGCGTCTTCCAGTCTCCGCCCGACGAGACCCGCGCCGCCGTCGCCGCCGCGCTCGACGCGGGGTACCGGCACATCGACACGGCGGCGGCCTACGGCAACGAGCGCGAGGTGGGCGAGGCGATCGCCGGCCGCGACGACGTCTTCCTCGAGACGAAGGTGTGGATCAGCGACTACGGCTACGACGAGACGCTGCACGCCTTCGACAAGAGCGCGGGCAAGCTCGGCGTCGAGCGGATCGACCTGCTGATCCTGCACCAGGCCCTGCCCGAGGCCTTCGACCGCACCCTCGACGCCTATCGGGCGCTCGAGCGGCTGCTCGCCGACGGGAGGGTGCGGGCGATCGGCGTGAGCAACTTCATGGTCGAGCACCTCACCCGCCTGCTCGCCGAGACCGACGTCGTCCCCGCGGTGAACCAGCTCGAGGTGCACCCGTACTTCCAGCAGCGGCGGGTCGAGCGCTTCGGCTGCGAGAACGACATCCTCACCCAGGCCTGGTCGCCGATCGGCGGCATCACCGCCTACCGCGACTCCCCGCGCCGCAGCTTCGACGACCCGGTGCTCCTCGAGCTCGGCGCCAAGTACGGGAAGACGGCCGCGCAGGTGATGCTCCGCTGGCACCTGCAGGAGGGCCGCCAGGTCATCCCGAAGTCGACCCGCCCCGAGCGCATCGCCGAGAACATCGACGTGTTCGACTTCGCGCTCTCCGGCTCGGAGCTCGCAAGGATCGACGCCCTCGAGGCCGGCGTGCGCGGCGGACCGGAGCCCGAGGCCGTGACGCTGGAGGCGTACGGCCGCGACATCCCCGAGGCGTGAGGAAGGCGCCCGCGACGGGAACACCGGAGCCGTCGCGGGCGTTGCCCTCACCATGAGCGTTCCCCTCTCCATCCTCGACCTCGCCCCCATCGCCCCCGGTGAGACCGCTCGCGACAGCTTCGCCGCCTCCGTCGCCCTGGCCCAGGAGGCCGAGCGGAACGGCTACCGCCGCGTCTGGTACGCCGAGCACCACAACATGGCGAGCATCGCCTCCAGCGCGACCTCGGTGCTCATCGCGCACGTCGCCTCGCAGACCTCCACGATCCGCCTCGGCTCCGGCGGCGTCATGCTGCCGAACCACTCCCCGCTCACCATCGCCGAGCAGTTCGGCACCCTCGAGACGCTGCACCCGGGACGGATCGACCTCGGACTCGGCCGCGCCCCCGGCAGCGACCAGGCGACCTTCCGCGCGCTCCGCCGCGACCCCGACTCCTCCGAGCGCTTCCCGCAGGACGTGCTGGAGCTGCAGGCCTTTCTCGCCGGCGAATCCCGCATCCCCGGAGTGAGCGCGACGCCCGGTGCCGGCACCCGCGTCCCCCTCTACATCCTCGGCTCCTCGCTCTTCGGCGCGCAGCTGGCCGCCGCGCTGGGCCTGCCGTACGCGTTCGCCTCGCACTTCGCTCCGGACGCGCTCCACCAGGCCGTCGCGGAGTACCGGCGCGGCTTCCGCCCCTCCGAGCAGCTCGACGCCCCCTACGTGATCGCCGGGATGAACGCCATCGCCGCCGACACCGAGGAGGACGCGCAGGAGCAGTTCGCGCAGATGAAGCGCGCCCGCCTGATGATGCTGCTGCGCCAGAGCGGGCAGATCCCCGTCGGCCAGACCTTCGACGACGAGGAGCTCGACGCCCTGCTCAGCGCGCCGATCGGCGCCCACGTCGCGAGCATGACCACCTACACCGGTGTCGGCACCGGCGACCAGGTGGCCGACTACGCCGCCGACTTCGCCCGCTCCGCCGACGCCGACGAGGTCATCGTCGCTCACGCGTCGCTGCAGACGGAGGCGCGCCTGCGCTCGGTCGCGCTCCTCGCGCAGTCGAACGCGCGCGTCGCCGCCTGACGGGCGGCCGAGTCCGTCGACGCCGCCGCACGGGCCCCGTGCGCGACCGGGGCCGCGCATCGGCGGGCGTGCGGCGCGCATCGGCGGACTCCTGTGAAAGTGAGCCTCTAACGGGGGCCACCTCACAGGGAGTAACCCCGGGAGGAGCGCGTCCGCGGTGCCAGGCTGAGCCCTGTGTCGACGATGACGGGCAAGCGGCGTGAGCCCGGGGACGGCCCTGCGCGGTCAGCGGCCCTGCTGCTGCGGGTCTGCGCGGGCGACCGGACCGCCTTCCGGCAGCTCTACTCGCTCACCGCGGGCCGGGTCTTCTCCGTCGCGGACGCCGTGCTCGACGACCGCGCCGCAGCCGAGGAGGTCGCGCAGGAGGTCTACCTCGAGCTCTGGCGCACCGCGCGCTCGCTCGACCCGGGCCGTCCCGTGCTCGCCTTCCTGGCCCAGGTCGCGCACCGCCGTGCCGTGGACCGCGCCCGGGCGGACCGGTCGGCGCGGCGCCGGGAGCTGCAGTACACGGTCCTCGACCGGCCCCGCGATCACGAGTGGGAGCGCTCGGACGTCCGGCTGGCCCTGGCGCCCGCGGCCGGCGCGATCCGGCAGCTCGCCGCCATCCACCACGACGTCCTCTACCTCGCCTACGTCCGCGGGTACAGCCACTCCGAGATCGCGGAGGAGCTGTCGATCCCGCTCGGCACCGTCAAGACCCGGCTGCGCGACACCCTCATCCGCCTGCACACGCACCTGCAGTCCGCCGGCCCGGCGGATCCGGACGGCGGACCGGGACGGCGCATCCGGCACTGACCGGTGGCGCGAACGCCTCTGCGCCACCGGGGTCGCACGCTTCAGGACCGTGTCCGGCCCGCTCAGCCCGCCTGCGTCGCGCCCGAGACCGCGAGCCCGACGATCACCGTCAGTACCGTCGTCCACAGTGCGATCGCGACGCCCTGCCAGAGCAGGATCCGCCCGCGGCCGACTCCGGCGCCCGCCAGCATCACCGCGGTGAAGTGCGTCGGGAGCAGCAGCGGCCCCAGCAGGCTCACGCCCGGGACGCCGTAGCGGGTGAAGGCCCGCTGGAACTTCTCGCGCCGCGGAGTCGTCCGCTTCGCCTCCGAGCGGCCCGTGATCGCCGAGCGGACGCCGGTGCCCAGCAGCACGAGCAGCGCCACGCAGACGAAGTTGCCGATCGCCCCGGCGAGCCCGGCGACGACCGGGTGGATGCCGCCGATGATCCCGATGCTCGCCGCTCCCTCGCCCTCGATGAAGGGGACGGCCCCGGCCGCGGCGACGACGAGGGGCTGCACGAGCTCGGGAACGCGGCCGATCAGGTCCTGGAATCCGAGGATCGCGTCGCTGATGATCGTCATGGTCGTGCCTTCCGGTACGTGGCCCCGGCTCTCGGGACTCCTCCATCCGACCGTGTCCGCGCCCGCTGCGGCAGTGCCGCCGGGTCACCGCGTCCCGGGAGGATCGACGGCCCGAGGGGTGACAAGTGTCATGGTCGTAGCCTGGGCCGCATGGTGAACTCGACCGAGGCGGATCCGCCCGTGCGCGCGGGCCGCGGCGTCGCCGTGACCTGGTGGTACACGCTCGCGTCGGCCGCCTCCTTCGTGGTGATCGTCCTGGCCGTCTGGTCCGTGGCGGTGCTGAGCGCCGAGGCCGAGGAGTGGCGGAAGGGCGCCTACTTCCTGGGTGCGGCCGCCTGGGTCGCGGTGTTCTCGCCGACCGCGCTCGCGTACCGGCGCGCCGACCGCGAGGGCCCGGTGCGTCTCCGGGCTGCGCCGACCCTGGTCTTCTGCCTCGGAGTGGCGGCCGCCGCGCTCACCGGCACGGCCGCCGGGAGCCTCGCGCTCGGGCTCTCGCTCGCCGCGACCCTGGTCGCCGTGCTGCCCTGGCAGAGCGGCGTGCGGCTCCGGGTGATGGTGCTCTGCACGATCGTCCTCGCGGTCGCGGCGGTGCTCGAGCAGACGCGCGCGGCGCCGGACGCGTCGGCCGCGCTCTCGACCCTCCTGCTGTTCGCGACGCTGCTGCCCCTGACGGTCGTCAGCGCGCTGTGGTGGTGGGACATCGTCCGCGAGCTCGACCGGGCGCGCGCCGCCGAGGGCCGTCTCGCCGCCGCGCAGGAGCGCCTGCTGCTCGCCGGCGACGTGCACGACCTCCAGGGCCACCACCTCCAGGTGATCGCGCTGCAGCTCGAGCTCGCCGAGCGCCTCCTCGGCAGCGACCCGGAGGCCGCTCTCGAGCAGCTGCGCGCCGCACAGCGCTCGGTCGACGGCGCCCGCACCGGCACCCGCGAGCTCGCCACGCGCTTCCGCAGCGTCCCGCTCGTCGACGAGCTGGCCAACGCCGCCGACCTGCTCCGCTCGGCCGGGCTCCGCGTCGAGCTCGAGGTCGACCCGGCGGCGTCCCACGCGCCGGCGGAGACGCTCGGGCCGGTGGTCCGCGAGACGACGACGAACATCCTCAAGCACGGCGGCGGCTCCAGCGCGCGGCTGCGGCTCGCGCGGGAGCAGGACGAGTGGCGGTTCGAGGCGGTGAACGACCTGGCACCGGACGCGGAGGAGGCGGACGGGACCGGCTCGGGCGTCCTCGGCATGGCGGAGCGGGTCGAGCGCGCGGGCGGGACGCTGCGCGCCGGGGCGGTCCGCCGCTCCTTCGAGCTGGACGCGCGCCTGCCGGTGGGGAGCGACTCGTGATCCGGGTGCTGATCGCCGACGACGAGGACATGATCCGCACGGCGCTGGCCGCGCTCCTCCGCCTCGAGGAGGACCTCGAGATCGTGGGCGAGTGCCGCGAGGGCGAGCGGGCGGTCGCGGAGGCGTTGCGCCTGTAGCCCGACGTGTGCCTGTTCGACGTCGAGATGCCCGGGCTCGACGGGATCGAGGCGGCGGAGCGGCTGCGCCGGGTCTCGGCGACGCGGGTCGTGGTCGTCACCCGGCACGCGCGGCCGGGGGTCCTGCGGCGAGCGCTCGGAGCGGGCGTCAGCGGCTTCCTGCCGAAGTCGCGCCGGGTCGAGGACGTCGCCGAGGTGATCCGCCAGGTCGCGAGCGGACGCCGCTACGTCGATCCGGAGATCGCCGCCGACGCCCTGGCGAGCACGCGCAGCCCGCTGACCGACCGCGAGCTCGACGTGCTCAGCGCCGGCTCCCGCGGCGAGACGATCGGCGAGATCGGCGCGGCGCTGCACCTCTCCTCCGGCACCGTCCGCAACCCCGGCTCGTCGATCCTGCGCAAGCTCGACGTCGACACCCGCCAGCGCGCGGTGATCGAGGCCCGCGAGCGCGGCTGGATCTGAGCGGAGGCGCCGCAACGGCAGCCACTACGCAGGAGTCGTCGCACTCGAGCGCGAGTGCGACGACTTCTGCGTTCTCGCGAGCGGTGCCCGTCAGGCCGTCGGCGTCCAGATCCGCATCGTCGACGGCCCGCGGTTCGCCCAGCGGTGGTACGGCCGGAACTCCGCCTCGAAGCGGCGCCCCTCCTCCACCGGCACGGAACCGTAGGGCCAGCCGGGAGCC
This sequence comes from Rathayibacter sp. AY1D2, assembly GCF_002932695.1. Lineage (NCBI taxonomy): Bacteria > Bacillati > Actinomycetota > Actinomycetes > Micrococcales > Microbacteriaceae > Rathayibacter > Rathayibacter sp. AY1D2. The sequence goes on from NZ_PSVX01000002.1 coordinate 69,162, forward strand.
GCCTCCCGCGCCACGAGGGACACGCGCGCTCCCTCCGCCGTCACGACGGGCGGCACCGACGCGTCGACCGCGATGTGCTCGGTGTCCAGGCCCTCGGGCAGGTCGAGCGACTCGATCGCCAGCACGAACGGCCCGCGCTCGAGGGCGACCTGGCCGCGCACCGCGTCGATCCGGGGGTGCGGGGCGACGAAGCGGGCCGACATCGGCAGCGAGAGACGCACGGTGTCGCCGGCGGAGAACGCCCGGCGGACGGTGACGGTCGGCGTCGAGACCGGCTCGCCGTCGAGCAGCGCCGAGCCCCGCGCGAACGGCGGCACCCGCAGCGTCAGCGCGAACTCCGCGTCCTCGAGGATCCGCACGACGATCTCGCCGTCGGCCGGGTACTCCGTCTCGACGCGCAGCGCGACGCCACCGGTGCGCACCTCGTACGCGCCGTACTGGTGGAGCTGCACCCCGTCGTCGGTGGCGGTCGCGAAGCCGAGCTCGACGCTCGCCAGAGTGCGGGCGGTGTTGGTCGGGCAGCACGAGACCCAGAACCAGGGCGCGCGGAGGCTGGACTGCGCGCGGTCGGTCTCGCGCGACTCGTCCGGCGCGACTCCGTCGACGCGCTGCTGCAGGGTGTTCGTGTAGAAGAAGGCGCGGCCGTCCTCGCGGGTCGCGGGGAGCACCGCGTTCAGCAGTGTCCGCTCCATGAGGTCCGCGTAGCGGGGCTCGTTCGAGCCGAGCAGGAGCCGCCAGCTGAGCATCGTGGAGCCGATCGCCGCGCAGGTCTCGGCGTACGCGCGGTCCGGCGGCAGCTCGTAGTCGGCGCCGAACGCCTCGTCCTGGTGGTGCGAGCCCATCCCTCCGGTGACGTAGGTGGGCCGCTCGACGGTCGCCTCCCACTGGCGGCGGACCGCCTCCTCCAGCTCGGCGTCGCCGGTCTCGACCGCGACATCGAGAGCCCCGGAGGCGAGGTAGAGGGCCCGCACCGCGTGGCCGCGCAGCACCTCCGCGTCGCGCACGGGCACGTCGTCCTGGAAGTACTCGGCGCCGAACGCGATCGGCTTCAGCGTCCCCGTCCCGCGCCGCTCCACGAAGAGGCGGGCCAGCTCGAGGTAGCGCTCCTCCCCCGTCGCCCTCGCCAGCTCGGCGAGCGCCGGCTCGATCTCGGGGTGGCCGCACACGGCGACCCTCCGCTCGGGCCCGAACTCGCGGTGCACGTGGTCGGCCAGCCGTCGGGCGACCTGCGGCAGGAGGTCGTCGTGCCCGGTGCGGAGCCGCGCCACGGCGGCCTGGATCAGGTGCCCGAAGCTGTACAGCTCGTGGCCCCACTCCAGGTCGGAGTAGCGCGCACGCTGGCCGGGCCGGCCGAAGCTCGTGTGCAGGTAGCCGTCCGGGTGCTGGGCGGAGGCGACCCGCGAGACGAGGTCGTCGTACCGCTCCTGCAGCCCGGCGTCGTCGCTCCGGCCGAGCTCCCAGGCCATGGCCTCGAGGAGCTTGTAGACCTCGGAGTCCACGAACTCGATGCCCGCGTGCGCGTCGCCGCTCTCGGCTGACGAGATCGAGCCGTCGGCAGCGCGGTCGAAGTTGCCGGCCCAGCCGACGCGCTCGATCCATGAGCGGCAGTGCTCGATGACGGCGGAGGAGTTGAGGTCCTGGTAGTGCTTCCAGAAGCCGCCGGTGAGGCGGATCTCGTCCTGGCGCAGCGGCCGGAGCACGCTCCGCGAGGGGGCGACCGGGCCGCCGAGGGCGGTGGCGGTGGGGGCGGTGAGGGTCACGGTGTCTCCTTGGAGGGACGGGTCAGTCCTTGACGGCGCCGGCGGTGACTCCCGCCGAGACGTACCGCTGGGCGACGACGAGGAGGACGGCGGCCGGGAGCGAGGCGACCACGGCGGTCGCCATGATCGAGTTCCACTCCTGGTTGTTGTTGCCGATGTACTTGTAGATGCCGAGGGTGATCGGCTGGAGCTTCCCGCCGCTGTCGAGCGTCGAGGCGAAGATGAAGTCCGACCAGGCCCAGAGGAACGCGAACAGCGAGACGGTGACGACGGAGTTGCGGCTGATCGGCATGATCACCGAGGTGAAGGTGCGCCAGGCGCTCGCTCCGTCCATCCGCGCCGCCTGGGTGAGCTCGTCGGGGATCCCCGACATGAAGGCCGTGAAGATCAGCACGCCGAACGGCACCGCGATGGTGGAGTCGGCCACGATCAGGCCCGGGATCGAGTTGAGCAGCCCCAGGTTGAGGTAGATGGCGTAGAAGCCCATCGCCATGATGATCGCCGGGATCATCTGCGCGATCAGCAGCACGAACGAGAGGGCCTGACCGCCGCGGGGCCGCAGCTTCGCCAGCGAGTAGGCGGCGGGAGCGGCGATCGCCACGGTCAGCAGCACCGTGCCGAGGCCGACGACGAGGCTGGTGCCCAGGTAGGGCAGCTGCTCGCTCAGCACCGCCTGGTAGCCGGTGAACGTGGGAGAGAACGGGAACCAGTCCGGCGGATCCTTCCGCATCGAGCCGGTCGGAGTGAGGGAGACGTTGATCATCCAGTAGACGGGGAACAGCATGACCGCCGTGAGGGCGATCCCGACCACCGTCAGGTACCAGGGGCGGCGGGCGGTCACGAGTCGGCCTGCTTCCGCTGGACCCGGATGTACACGAGGCCGAAGACGAGGGCCAGGATGATCAGCAGGTTGCCGACGGCCGCGGCCGGTCCGAAGTCGGGCAGCATCGAGCCGAAGCCGAGCTGGTACGTCCAGGTGGCGAGCGTGGTCGAGGAGTCGGCGGGCCCGCCCTTCGTCATGATCCAGATGATGTCGAACACCTTCAGCGTGTAGACGAGGCCGAGCAGGATCGTGATCGCCGACACCGGCCGCAGCAGCGGCAGCGTGATCCGCCAGAACTGCTGGGCGCCGGTCGCGCCGTCGAGCGAGGCCGCCTCGTAGAGGTCCTGCGAGATGTTCTGCAGGCCGGAGTAGAGGATCACCAGGTTGAACGGGATGCCGATCCAGATGTTCGCGATCAGGACCGCGATCAGCGAGGTGGTCGGCGAAGTGAGCCAGTTGATCTGGCCGATCCCGAACGACTCCAGGAACGCGTTCACGATGCCGGAGTCGCTGTTGAGCATCCACGACCAGGTCGACGCCGAGACGATCAGCGGCAGGAGCCACGGCACCAGGAACAGCGCCCGGAGCGTGCTCGCCAGCGGGAAGCGGCGGTAGAAGAACACGGCGAGCGCCAGCCCCAGCGTGAACTGGAAGAGGAGCGAGACGCCGGTGAAGACCGCCGTGTGCAGCAGCGCCGGGCCGAAGGTCGCGTCCTGGAACACCTGGACGTAGTTGTCGAACCAGACGAAGGGCGCGTTCCCCTGCACGAACGAGCGGACCGTGTAGTCCTTCAGGCTCAGCTCGAGGTTGCGGTAGAGCGGGAACGCGTAGAAGACGAGCAGGTAGGCGACGAGCGGGGCGAGGAACGCCCACGCGACCAGACGGCCGCCCTCGGGGCGCCGGCGGCGCCGACGGCTCTCGGCGGCCGGGGCGGGCGGGGCCGGCGGCTCGGTGCCGCGCCGCAGGAGGCGGGCGGTCTCGGTGGCAGTGGTCATGGTCTCTCCCGTCCCCCCGGCCGGTGCGCGGAGCACCGGCCGGGGGGACCTCGTTCGGGGAGCGGGAGCCCCCGGTCGTCCTACTTCGTGGCGGATTCGGCGGCCGACTGGGCGGCCTTCAGGGCGTCCTCGGGAGACTGCGAGCCGCTGAGCACGGTCTGCACCGCGCCCCACAGCTGCTCCGAGATCTTCGGGTACTTCGTGCCGAGGTCGTCCGAGGTGCGGCCCTTCGCGGCCTGCACGGCGGTGACCCACGGCTCGAGGTCGGCGTTGCCGGCGACCTGCTCCTGCTGCGCCTCGGCCGTCGGCGCGATGTACGAGAGCGTGTTGTCGGTCGTGACCAGGCTCTCCGTCGAGGTCAGGCACTCGGCGATCTTCTTCGAGGTCTCGTAGCGCGCCGTGTCCGACTGCACCGGGAGGGTGAGGAACTCGCCTCCGGTCGGTGCGGGGGCCGCTCCGCCGTCCTTCGACGGGATGGTCAGGACGCCGTAGTCGATGCCCGAGGCCTTCGCGTTGGCCAGCTGCCAGGTGCCGTTCTCGCCGAACGCGTACTCGCCGGTCTCGAACTCCTGCCAGCTCGTGGTCTGCGTGTTGCCGATCACGGAGTTGGGCGCGTAGCCCTTCTCGAGCCAGTCGCTCCAGAGCGAGACGGCGTCGACCGCGGCGGGCGAGTCGAGGTCGGTCAGCTCGGCGCCGGAGCCCCAGAACCACGGCAGGAACTGGAAGGTCCCCTCCTCCGTGCCGATGCCGGAGAACGTGATGCCCTTGCCGCCGGAGGCGGTGACCTTCTCGAGCGCGTCGGTCAGCCCGGCCCAGTCCGTGATGGAGGCGGCGTCCACGCCGGCCTTCTCGAGCACGGCCTTGTTGTAGTACAACGCGAGCGTGTTGGCGCCGATCGGCACGCCGAAGGTGTCGCTGCCGGTCTGGCCGGCCGCGAGGATGTTCGCGTCGATCCCCTCGGTGGAGAGCCCGGACTCGGCGGTCGTGGTCAGGATGCCCGACTCCGCGAGCGTCGAGACAACGGGGTTGTCGACGAGCAGGAGGTCGGGCGAGTTGCCCTGCTGACCGGCGAGCAGCGCCTTGTTGGTCAGGTCGGTGGTGTCGTAGCCGGTGCGCTCGACGGTGACGCCGGCCTCGGTCCCGCAGGAGTCGATGAGCTTCGCCCAGTCGGACGACTCGTCGAACTGGGGGTACGGGTCCCAGAACGTGTAGCTGCCTCCCGCGGCGGAGCCGGAGTCTCCCCCGGAGCCGCTCGCGCAGCCGGTCAGTGCGGCGGCGGCCGTCCCCAGCAGGACGGCGGCGGCGAGGCCCCGAGCGTGCTTCCTCGTCTTCACGGATGATCCCTTCGTCGTTGACGGATTCCTCGGCAGTCGTCCCGATCGTCTGCGCCGGGCCGAAACTACTTTCTGTCGGGTAAACCTAGGCAGGGGAGGTCAGCGCGTCAAGAGATGCGATCTTTTCGGTCTTTTCGGTTTTTCGCCGGAGTCGTGCGAGGATCGACGCGGCGGCCCGCCGGGCCCGGAACGGAGGCGCGGTGCCACCACGCAAGCCCACCGGCACCATCACGCTCACCGACGTGGCGGCCGCCGCCGGCGTCTCGATCGCCACCGCCTCCAAGGCGCTCAACGGCCGCGACCAGGTGCGCGCCGACACCCGCCAACGCGTGCTGGACCCCGCCGAGCCCCTCTCCTTCACCCCGAACCCGCTCGCGCAGGCCCTCACCTCCCGGCGCACGGGCCCCAACGGGATGCTCACCAACGATCTCGACAACCGCTTCGTGCTCCCCGTGCTGCTCGGCGCCGAGGACGCGTTCGGCGCAGGATCGACGTCGGTGCTCCTCTGCGACGCCCGCGGCGACTCGATCCGCGAGCAGCACCACATCAAGAACCTGCTCGCCAAGCGCGTCGACGGGATCGTGGTGCTCGGCCGGACGACGAACCCGCGCCCTTCGATCACGCGCACCATCCCGGTGCCGGTCGTCTACGCCTATGCGCCCTCGGAGGATCCGCGCGACTCCTCCTTCACGCCCGACAACGTGCAGGCCGGCGTCCTCGCCGCCCGCCACCTGATCGAGCGCGGACGGACCAGGATCGCCCTCGTCAACGGCGAGCCGAGCTACACCGCCGCGCACGACCGCGCCCGGGGCGTCGAGCAGGCGCTGACGGAGGCGGGGCTGCCGCTGGTCGGCGGCGGCGTCCTCTTCGGGCAGTGGTCCGAGAGCTGGGGGCGTCAGTGCGCCGAGACGCTGCTGCGGGCGCATCCGGACCTCGACGCGATCATCTGCGCGAGCGACCAGATCGCCCGCGGCACGCTCGACCACCTGCGCGAGACCGGCCGGCGGGTGCCGCAGGACGTGGCCGTCGTCGGCTTCGACAACTGGGACCTCCTCGTCGAGGCCGCCCGCCCGCCGCTCTCGAGCATCGACATGATGCTCGACACGCTCGGCCGCGCCGCCGCGGAGGAGCTCTCGAACGCGATCCACGGACGTCCGACCGCAGGCGTGCAGGCCATGCCCGTCCGCTTCGTGCCGCGGGAGTCCTCCGGCTGACGCCCCCGCCCTCCGCGAGAACGCGGAGGACACCGCCTGCTCAGCGGTGCCCCGACGCTCGGAGCGGCGTCTCGACGCACGAGCGGGCCTGCGCGCATCGGCGAGGACACCCGAGAGACGGGCGGAGCGGGATCGTGGGCGCAGACGTGCGCCGGACCCCTCGGGAGTCCGGCGCACGGCCTGGCGGTGATCAGCTGCCGGTGATCAGCCGGGATCAGCTCCCGGTGCGCTCACCGCGGCGTCGGAGGGTGAGGAGCATCAGACCGCCGCCGAGCAGGGCGAGCAGGCCCAGCACTCCGGCGGTCGCCGTCGCTGCGGCGTCCACTCCGGTCGAGGCGAGAGCCGGACCGCGGGGACCGTTCGACCCGGACACGGGAACGACCGCGGCGTGGGAGGGCGCCGGTCGCGGCGCTGTGGTCGCGGTCGGAGTGGGCGAGGCCGTGGGCGTCGCGGTCGGCGTGGGGGTGGGGGTCGCCGTCGGAGCCACGGTCGGGGTCGCCGTCGGCGTGGTCGTCGGCGTGACCGTCGGAGCCACGGTGGGCGCGATCGTCGGAGTCACCGTCGGAGTGACGGTGGGCGTGACAGTCGGAGTCACCGTCGGAGTGACGGTGGGAGTCACCGTCGGCGTCACAGTCGGCACGACGGTGGGAGTCACCGTCGGGGTGACGGTGGGAGTCACGGTCGGCGTGACGGTCGGGGTCACCGTCGGAGTGACCGTCGGCGTCACGGTCGGCGTGACCGTCGGAGTCACGGTCGGCGTCACGGTCGGAGTCGCCGTCGGCGACGATCCGCCGTCGGTGGGCTCGCAGCCCGGCTCGGTGAAGTCGTTGGAATCGAGCGTGACCGCTCCCGTGCGGGCCAGTGCGCGGCCCTCGACGGAGACGCCCGTCGTCACCGTGATCGAGACCGAGGCGAGCACGGAGCCCACGAAGTCCGAGTCGGTGCCGAGCGTCGCGGAGCTGCCGATCTGCCAGTAGACGTTGCAGGCCTGCGCTCCGTTGATCAGGGCCACCGGGCTCGACGACGCCGTCGTCAGCGTCGACGCGGCGCGGATCACGAAGACCGCCTCGTTGACGCCCTCGGCGTCGAGCGTGAGCGTCCCCGTCGCTCCGACCGGTCCGGCCGCGGTGTACACCCCGGGCTTCAGCGTGCTGCCGCCGATCTCGGCGTCGACCTGCGCGGTCGTCGCCTGCGAGGCGAGCTGTCCGTAGGCGGTGCCCACGTCGGCCTGGGCCTGAGCCGCCTCCGCGTCTCCGCGGTGGATCACTCCGTCCGTCCGTCCGGGCGGGAACCCGGTGACGGCGGTCAGCGGGCTGACCCCGACGCTCTGGTCCAGGACGCTCGACCCCGTGTTCGTCACGGTCGACGCGGCCAGGACCGAGTAGTCCTCCGCCGTGCCGAGGTCGGGAGCAGTGGCCGCCTGCGCCGAGACGCCGGCGAAGAGCGCGGCGCCGACGACGGCGAGGACGACACCCGTCCCGATCGCCCCTCTTCTGCGGTTCTGCCGATGACGGCGGAGCGAGGTGCGAGAGGACACGTGCGGCATGAGGCCAGCGATCTGCCCACGTCAGCGTGAGCTCAATAACCCGAGGTGGGAGGCTCGAACCGTGGGTCGCGCTCCTCGCCCGCGTCGACGCCGCGACCCTGACGGGGGGCAGGATCCGCCGACGGCGTCCCCCGACCCGGGACATGCCCGCCACCGGAGTCCTCGCGCCGGTGACGGCGGACCCGGCCGGCGGAGCGGATCAGCGGTGACGCCCGCGGCACCCGAACCGGTCGGAGTGCTGTGCGTCCCGGGAGCCCTCAGCCGAGAGCCGCCACCCGCTCGATCACGCCCTCGCCCAGCCGGGCGACGTACCCCTCCGGATCCGGCCCGGCCGGCGCCAGCTGCACGTGGTCGATCCCCAGCGCCGCGTACTCCTCCATCGCGCGGACGAAGCCGTCGGGGTCGCCGATCGGATCGCCGCCCCCGGTGATGGTCTTCGTGATCGTCGCGTAGTCGCGCCCGAGGTCGTCGCAGTGCCGCTTCAGCACGTCGAGCTTGTGCGCCACGTCGTCCGCGCCGGTGCCGAACAGGTTGCAGGCGTCGCCGTACTGCGCGACCAGCCGCAGCGTCTTCCTCTCTCCGCCGCCGCCGATGAGGATGGGCGGGCCGGGCTGCTGGATCGGCGCCGGGTGGTTCAGCGTCTCGGCGAGCCGGTAGTGCGTCCCCTCGAACGGCCCGTCGTCGTCGCTCCACATCTGACGGCAGATCCGCAGCGTCTCCTCCAACCGCTCGAACCGCTCCTTCAGCGGCGGGTACGGCACGCCGAGCCCGAGGTGCTCGCGCTCGTACCAGGCCGCGCCGATCCCGAGCATCGCGCGCCCGCCGGAGAGGACGTCGAGGGTAGTGACGATCTTCGCGAGGAGTCCCGGGTGGCGGTAGGTCACGCCGGTGACGAGCAGCCCGAGCCGCAGCTTCTCCGTCCGGTCGGCGACGAAGCCGAGCGAGGTGTAGCCCTCGAGGATCGGATCCTCGCTGGTCGCGAAGTGCTTCATCTTGAATTAGTGGTCGATCAGGGTGAACTGGGCGCAGCCGACGTCCTCGGCCGTCCGCGCGGTCGCTCCGAGGATCGGCGCGATCCCCGCGCTCCCGCCTGGAAGGGTGAAGTTCATGAAGTGAATGCCGAGCTGCACGCGCGTCTCCTGTCGTCCCGGGATGTCCAGGAGCCAGTGTGCGCCGAGCCACCGCTCAACACGCCGACGCGCCCGCCTCTGAGCGGCGTCTCATCCGTTCCGCGGTGTCTCGGCCGATCGCACCCGCCGAGGGGCGGCCGCCCTCACTCGCAGACGCGGAAGCGGTTCCGGTCGAACCCGACGACGTCGCCGACCGCGAGCTGGCGGCCGCGGCGCAGATCGACTTCGCCGTTGACGGTCACCATCCCCTCGGCGACCGCCTCCTTGGCCTCGCCGCCCGAGAGGATCCCCGCGAACTTGAGGAACTGGCCCAGACGGATCGACCCGCCGCCCAGCGGGACGTCGACGGGCTCGGGGACGGCAGCGGCGCCCTTCACGTCTGTGAACGCGCCCGCGAAATGTCGCCGCAGGCCCCCTGGATCAGCGGGTTTCCCACGTAAGTGTCGCCGCAGTTTCCAGCACAACGTGTCGCTCCGAACATGCCCGCGTGATTCCGCGGATCTGAGGCCTCGATGGGGTCATTCGGTGGCCCCTCGCCGCGCAGGAAGTGCCCGGCGGCCATACGAGGTCGGGTTGGCACAGACTTCGGGTTCAGTCTCCACGAAGCCTTCCTCGGCGTCGCGGTCGGCGTCGGAGCTGCCGCCCTGCGCGGCCTGCTCGAACGGGCTGGCTGCCGGAACAGCCGCAACAAGCGAGGCGTCAGGGCGATGTCGGTGCGGCTGTTTCGCATGCATGCCTGCGGGCGAAGCACTAGAGGGTGTTCTTCGTGGTCGCCAGGTACTCCGGCGTGGCGAGCGCTTGCATGGAGAACCAATGTGTCGCCTCGAGGCTCGCCTCCAGGTGTCGCCAACCGTTCGAGACGAACGAGCTCGTCTGCGCGCCGGTGAACATATAGACGACGGCTCGAGCGGCAGTCGGGATATCGACCTCGGCGCGAAGATTGCCTTCAGCTCGTGCCTGTTCGAGAAACAACGCTATCGCGTCGAGCCAGACTGGATCCGGCAACTTCGCAACGCCGGGGAATTCAGATGAGGCTTGTGCGACGAGACGCAGGCCTGCTTGCGCCGTTGGATCGTGCTGCACTGCTCTCGCGAGGGACCGGGACAGCGTGAGCAGTGAAGCGAGGCCGTCGTCGCCCGACTCCAGAATCGAATCCCGGAGGAGGATGAAGCCCTGGTCCTGGCGGCGGATGATCTCCTCCGCCACCTCGATCTTGCCCCTGCGGAAATGAAAGTAGAAACCACCCTGCGTGACGGATGCTGCTTCTAGGATATCGGCGACGCGAGCGGTCGAGTAGTGCAGGCGCGCAAACACCTTCGCCCCACCGAGAATAATCGCCTCTCGTGTGGCGATCCCGCGTTCCTGTTGTGCCACGCGCACCTCCGACTGATCCCAAAGCCACTCTATCGGCCCATGGTTCAGCGTCTCTGCCGTCTGGTCCCCGTTCGGGAGGGTTCACGCTGAGTAGCCGAACGCCGCGCTGGCGCTCGCACCGTGCTCGGATGTCGAGACCAACCTCACGTCGCGGAGGGTTCGGCCGCCGATGACGACCTCGGCGTTCCTGCGCACGGACGTGCGAGCGGAGAATCGAGCCTGGCCGCCGGACGGAGCGGGCGTCCGAGAGACGGAGGCGCGCCTGAGCCAGAGGTTCGGTACAGCGGAGCGGCTGGTGTCATTGGCGGCGTAGATGAGGACTTGCGCCAACTGACCGAACATGACGAGTTCATCGACGGCGTCAAGGCGGGGCGGGGCGGCTGAGTTCCCTGCCTGGGATGATGTGACGGAATGGGACGTCTCGAGGTGTCCATCGACGAGGTCCACGCGATCGACGTGGGACGACATCTGGTTCGAGTCGCCTGCTGCCGCATGGGTGAGGCCGGGTGCCGCCTCGGCTGCGCCCGGTCGGGCTCGGCTCGGGGCGCACTCCAAGTCGACGTCCAGTCCGCCGATACAAGCCCGCAATGACTTGGTGCTGACGAGCGGTCCGCCGTGATCGGTCGTGATGCCGATGGGGACAGAGCCCACATCAGTTGTCGCCACACGTCCGGCGACGACTGAGAACCCTGTGACATCGAACGGCCCTTCCCACCAAGCGCCGCGATTCGTGTTCTCACACAAGCTGATGGTCTTCAGCGCCAGGCTGATCGCATCGATAGAACTGAGATGCACCTCGCGGGGATCTCCTGCCGCGTCCAGCGACCAGCGGCGCGGATAGACCGCCTGCTTAACCGCCGAAAGTCGGATCCTGTCACCGTCGACGTGTTCGGCCACCTGGCTGACGGTATGCCTGATGTGTCGATGACCCGAACCGAAGTATCGGCCGGACTCCTTGCCGAGTATCTCCTTTAATGGCCGCCCATCAAAGTGGTGCATCTCGTCCCTTCGGATCTTCTGATCGGTCTGGTGATATGTGCACGCCTGGAAGGTGTCTCGCCGGATTCGATCCCAGGATCTCGAGCGGCGTCATGCACCCGGACCGTGCCTCGGCTGCGAGGGCTGCCGGTACTTCCAGGTAGATCGCAGCCGCAAAGGCTGTTCCAGACCCAGCAGTCAGAACGAACGATGCACGATCGCCGGCGCTGCCTTCCACGGTGACTCGGAGACGAGGCTTGATGATGGTGCTCGCGGTCGACGTGAGCATCCGAGGCCGCGTTCGCCGATGTGATGGAAGCCTGAGAGGGCGAACTCCGTGCAGCGAAGACAGCACTCGCAGGAGCGGGAGTAGCAGGAGGAGCTGGCCGCGAGGCAACCCGAGCTCGGCGAACACCTGGATGTCGGTCGCCGCCGTCGTCCTCCGCAGAGCGAACAGGTCGCCGGTGTGCAGTGTCAGGTGAGAGCTCGTCTCAGAGGTCTCAACTGCTCTTCCAACTCTCAGCCTGACCAGCGTCCCGGACCGGAAGCGCCAGCTTCCTGAAGCGAGAACTGCCTGCGACGAAGCTGTGACGCCTGGTGACTTCGAAGTCCTGCCACTCGCGAGGCTCGTCAGGCTGACCTTCTGCGGCTGGTCTATCGTTCGGAGCGCATGCTCGGCGAGCACTTCGGCCAGATACGTGCCGAACCCCGCGCCGGTTACCACGGCGATGCCGCATTCTCGCCAGTGGGCATCCCGTTTCCACGCGTACTCGTGAGTGCGGCCCTCATTCGACAGGTCAGCGTAGGAGACGCAACCTTCCGCGCTGGCCTCCATGAGCGGCTTCGCGGTGGAGGACTATGGTCCGGCTGCGTTGATCACCCCGCTGACGCCGTCGAGGTGTTGCGTCAGGGAGCTCGCACGCTGCCGGAGGTCGAGCTGCATCCTCGCGACGCCGTACCGGTCAGCCAGCATGTCGAGACTCGCGCCGTCGCGCCCGGCGAGGAGGAACGGCATGCCCCGGCGCCTTGCCTGCATCGCGAGTTCCGCTGCAACCGAGCCCGTGCCGTAGATCAGGCAAGGTGTCACCGGATCGACAGGGATGGTGCTCTCCCGGAGTGCATCGTGCTGGACGCTAGGGGAGGGGCGCTGCTCGCCGGTCGTCGTCGACGCCCGGCGGGGGGACCTTGCGTGCCGCGCGCACGGCGATCGCGCTTCCGAGCAGCACGAAGATCAGAAACGCCGACAGGCCTGCGAGCACGAACGCGTTCGAGTGCGTGGGGTCGACCACGAGGCTGAGCGAGCCCCCCGTGACCGCCAAGAATGCGCCGATCCACACGCAGGGTCGGGCTGCCTGATGGCCCCGCTGCCAGGCTTCATCGGAAGCCATGACCGAGGCTGCTCTGATCCCGACCAGGTTGTTCGGGCCGAGTCGCCCTCGGGCGGCGCATTCGACGGCTGCGACGACGGCAGCAGCAGCGAACACGAGGACGAGCACTCCGAAGACCATGAACCAAACATACATGCACGGTTGTATGTCGTCGTTCGCGCCGTCGGTCGTCGCGCCAATTTTCGCGCCCAGAAACAAAGCACCGTACATGTTTGGTTTGATTCGACGAGTCTGCGAAGTGCAGCTCGCGATGTGGCGCTGGCAACTCGCCTCCGCTCCACTGGTCCACGAGCCCGTCCCTGGCGCTCGAGGCCATCACTCTTGGGGGAACATTGGCTATCAGGATGAAGTCGGCTGTCTCGGTGCTGTGTGCGGCAGCGTTGGTACTCGCGGGGAACCTGCCTGCGGTTGCGGCGCCCTCCGGCGCGAGCCTTGTTGCACAGCACGAGGCGGCGACGACGACGTCGTACACGGACCACGACATCATCAGCTTCCTGGTGCTCGGCTCGGGTCCGGTCTACGAGGACCACAAGGCACTCTCGCCGTATGCGCCGGAAGTGGATAGCGTCACCGTCGAAGCACGAGACGAGATGTACGCCCTGTTCATGGGTGTCGAACCGAACTTCAACGAGCTCGTTACCGTGCCGCTGCAGTCCGGTGATCCTCGTCTCGTCGACGTTGCACTCGAGAACTTCTCCGAGATCTCCTACGGCGTAGCGGAGGTCATGGGGCTCAACGTGCCCGACAAGGAGGAGTTCGTCTCGGCGCGATCGATCGTCTTCGTCGTCGTCGTGGCTGCTGTCGCCGGAGCGGCCGTGGCGACGGTCGCCGGGGCGGGGAACGTGCGATGGGTCTGGAACACCATCGATTTCTGGGGGACGAGCACTGAGCAGAGCCCGATCTCGCATGAGAAGCGCGCGGCCCAGTTCGCTGCGGCTCTCGGCAAGTAGGTGAGGCTGCCTCCGCGCTCGAGGGAGAGGGGAGTGATCGCGGACAAGGCTGTCTGGTTCTTCGGGGCAGCCTTGGCCGTGCTCGCTGTTTGGATCGGGGCAAGCGTGTACTTCGTGCTCCCGCCCAATGTCCTGTCAAGTGAGTCGGACGTGCACAAGAACCTGCAGCTGGCATTCACAACGGTCTCCCCACAGGGGTGGGGGTTCTTCACGAACGCACCACAGGCGACTGAGATCGCCGCATATGACGCGGAGACGATGGCGTCGTTGATGCTTGCACCTCAAGGGCGGGTGGAGAATCTCTTCGGCCTCAGCAGGGCGCAGCGGGCGCAGGGGCCCGAGCTCGCACAGCTCTCCGAAGCCGTCGGGCAGTGGCACGAGTGTGAAACTGGCCAGACCCGCGAACACTGCCTCGCCGAGGCCAGTTCATTGCAGCCACAGAAGATCACCGTGAACCTCGCTCACCGTACGCTTTGCGGCCCGATCATTCTGACCACAGAGACGTTCACGCCCTTCGAATACCGAGAATTCGATCTCCCCATGCACTCCATCGAGACCTTCACGACCGTGGACGCGGTGTGCTGATGCACGAGCGACCCGGGCCAGCGCTACGGCTCCAGATCGCCTTGCAATCGTTGGAGGTTCGGCAGCGTGCCTTCACGCTCGGCCGCGGCGCTCTGGCGGCCGCCCAGATCTCCATCCTCGTTTTCACGCCGTTCAGCGCACTGATGCAAACGGTCGGAGGAGCCGAACCGGCGCCTTACTGTGCTGGGGCGCGGATCATCTCCGCCTTCTGCATCGGTGGTCCAGAGGTGCCCTCGATCGTGCGGGTCATCGTCATGATTGTTTTGCTGGGCCTCGTGCTCGTCGGGTTCCTGCCGAGGGTGATGGCGTTCGTTCATGCCTGGATCGCCATCTCCATCTCCACCGGAATCTCATTGCCCGATGGCGGCGATTCTGTGGCCGCGATCGTCTCGGTGATCATCATCTTCATCATGGCTGCGGATGATCGGAGATGGGCATGGTCCAAGGAGCGCCGGCCCGTCGGACCAGTCGGTCGAGGTGTTGCACTCGCTGGGATCTATGCCCTGCGACTCCAGGTGACCTTGATCTATCTCAATAGTGCATTTGAGAAGTTCAACGTCGATGACTGGTCCAACGGATCGGCCGAGTACTACATCTCTCGCGGGTACATGTTTGGCGCAAGCGGCCTCATCGCAGATGTGCTGCACTGGGCGACGTCAGTCCCGCTCCTCTTAGCCGTCATCACCTGGGGTGTCATCGTCGCAGAGATCTGCATCGGAATTCTCGTTGTGACCATTGACTTCGGTCGACGGATCGCGTTCATTATGGCGGTCGCATTGCACGTCGGGATCATCCTCAGCATCGGGCTGTGGAGTTTCGGGATCATCATGATCGCAACCGTCGGGATCGCGACGATGAAGCTCGTCCCGCCCTCCGCTTCGCCCGGTTCTGCGAGTGACGAGGACGACTCTCCATCGATCCTCGGAGACGACGATGCCGTTCGGCGATCGGAGGTGTTGTGATGCTGCGATTCCTCCGGTCGGCCAGGCCGCGGCAAAGGCGTGAGGCGCCGAGCACGGGTGGTTGCGTCCGGCGCGCAGTCCGCACGGATCACGCCTACTGGCGCAAGCTCGCCGTTCCGCTCCTCCTGTGCTCGGTGCTGGTCGGATGCAGCCTGAATCTGGGAGAAACTGTTCCGACAGCGGGCACAGACCTGACCGCTGAGGAACTCCGGACCCAAGATCTGATGCTGTGGGCGGTCGAACGGCTGAACGCAGAGGAGGACTTGACCACTGAGGCTGTCGAGTCGAAATCGGACGCGGGTGCGTTCGACTCGGAGTCCACCGCGCATCTGGTCACCATGGTGAATTCGAGCCTTCGGCCCCTGGGCCCATACACGGTGAAGTCCTTCGAACTTCGACCCGAGGGAGCTCTTGCTGTCGTCCGCAATCGGCTTGGCATTCTCCTCGATCTGCAGATCACCGCGAACGCGAACGGAGAGCTCAGCTCGCTCGTCGTGAACGCGGCGGTTGCCACTGCATCACCATCGATTGCATCCTTTGCCGAAGCAGCGGATCGTCTCGAAGCGCTCGTTCCTGCGTCATCACTGCTCATGCAGGTGACACGCGGGTCGCACACGGAGTCGGTTCACGAGCGGGCGCACGACATTCTCCGTCCGGTTGGATCGGTGATGAAGCTGTACGTTCTGGCAGCTGTAGTGGAAGCGATCAAAGAAGGGGATTTCTCCTGGGAGGACGTGCTCATGATCGACGATGGGAAGAAGAGTCTCCCAACCGGTCGGCTGCACCTCGAGCCGGACGGAACAGAAATTAGCGTGTTCGAGCTCTCACGTTTGATGATGCAGATCAGCGACAACACAGCAGCCGATGTTCTCATGGACGCTGTCGGAGCCCAGCGGTTGTCGGCCGCGGTGCGCGATCTCGGGCATCACCAACCTGACCTCCTCGAACCGTTCCCGACGACGAGGAAAATGTTCCAGTTGACGCTCGGCGGTGACACGTCGCTCGCGAACGACTGGAACGAGGCATCCAGCGCGGCTCGCCATGGCATTCTTGAGAAGTTGAGCAGTCAGCCGCTGACAGTGGACCCGGCATGGATCGAGCGCGCGCCGTTCTGGCCACGCGACATCGATTGGTTCGCGAACGCTGAAGACGTGGCGAGTGCGCACCGGGCGGTCGTGGAGCTGGGACGCGACGATCCGCGCATGTCGCAGATCCTCCGGTCACCCGAGATCGCGTCTTCTTCGCCGTTTGTAGAACGCGGGTTGGTGACACTCTCGGAGAAGATCGGAAGCTCGCCAGGCGTCGTGGCGGTCACGCTGGTTGCCGTGGGGAGCGACGGTGCCGTCTATTCCGTGGTTGCCCTGGGCATATCCGAACAACCCGGTGACCCACTGGAGCTCTATCGATCGAAGTTCATCGATGTTGCCAGGAGCGCCCTTGACCTATTGATCGAGTGACGCGACATCTCGGATTCTCGACAACCGGTTCGGATCCGTTCAGAGCACGGCGCGGCTGGCGTTCACCTGCTGTTCCGGTGAGGCGGCGTGTCCGATGATGGCATTCCCGCTGAGGAGCGCCGACAATTTCGATGCAAGGAGAGCGCTTCGGCAATTGGCTCACCGGCAAGTGTGGGGAGTGGCCGAGATCGATCCGACGCCGATTGTATTCGGACGCGATCGGAAGCAGTCTGCCGTCATCGATGCTATTGCACGGCACGCTGAACAGTACGGTTCCAGCCGCAGTTCGGTCTTGCCTCGGTGCCCTTACATGCACCTCGCACTGAGTAGGTCAAATTGGGAAGATCATGACCGGGACTCGCCCCTGTCGGTAGCACACGTCAGACCGCCGGGATGTCGGCGAAGCGCGAGAAGTGGCCGTGGAAGCCAACGGTCACCGTGCGGGTCGGGCCGTTGCGGTGCTTGGCGACGATGAGGTCGGCCTCGCCCGCGCGCGGGTTGTCCTTCTCGTAGGCGCTCTCGCGGTGCAGGAGGATCACCATGTCGGCGTCCTGCTCGATCGAGCCGGACTCGCGGAGGTCCGAGATGGCGGGGAGCTTGTCGGCGCGCTGCTCGGGGCCTCGGTTCAGCTGCGAGAGCGCGATGACCGGCACCTGCAGCTCCTTCGCGAGGAGCTTGAGGGCACGGGAGAACTCCGAGACCTCCTGCTGGCGGCTCTCGACCTTCTTGCCGGAGGTCATCAGCTGCAGGTAGTCGATGACGACCATCTTGAGCCCGACCCGCTGCTTGAGCCGGCGGCACTTCGCCCGGATCTCGACGAGGGTCATGTTGGGCGAGTCGTCGATGTAGAGCGGCGCGTCGTTGATCCGGCCGCGGGTGGAGGCGATGGTCGTCCAGTCGCGCTGGTCGACCGTGCCCTTCCGCATGTGCTGCAGCGGCACGGACGCCTCGGCCGAGAGGAGGCGCATCGCGATCTCGCTGCGCCCCATCTCGAGGGAGAAGAAGATCGTGGCCATGTTGTGCTTGATCGCGGCGGCACGGGCGAAGTCGAGCGCCAGCGTCGACTTTCCGAGCGCGGGGCGCGCGGCGACGATGATCATCTGCCCGGCGTGGAAGCCGTTGGTCAGGTCGTCGAGGTCGGCGAAGCCGGTGGGGACGCCGGTGAAGCTGCCGTCCTTGTGAGCGGCCGCCTCGATCTCGTCGATCGCGACGGTCACCGCGTCGGTCAGCGGGACGTAGTCCTCCGCCGTCTCGGAGCCGGTGACGTTGTAGATCTCGGCCTGCGCCGTGTTGACCAGGTCGAGCACCTCGCCCTCGCCCTGGTAGCCCATCTGCGCGATGCGGGTGCCCGCCTCGACGAGGCGGCGCAGCAGAGCGCGCTCGGCGACGATGGAGGCGTAGTAGCCAGCGTTGGCCGCGGTGGGGACCATCGAGGTGAGCGTGTGCAGGTAGTCGGCGCCGCCGGCCCGCTGCAGCTCGCCCTGCTTCGTGAGCTCGTCGGTGACCGCGATGACGTCGGTCGGCTCGCCGTGCGAGTAGAGGGCGAGGATCGCGTCGAAGACGATCTCGTGCTTGGGGATGTAGAAGTCGGTGCCCTTGACGCTCTCGACGACGTCGGCGACCGCGTCCTTCGAGAGCAGCATGCCGCCCAGCGCCGACTGCTCGGCGAGGAGGTCGTGCGGAGGGGTCCGCTCGTTCCCGCGCGACTCACCGCGGTCTCCGCGACCGTCCCGTCCGTCCGAGCCGGGTACCGCCAGGTGCGCGATCGTCATGCCTTCGCCTCCTCCTGTCGGGTGCTGCGCGTCCGGTCGAGCCGGTGCCGGGATCCGGTCTACCAGCGACCTCCGACAGCGGCGCACGGGCGCCTGCCCGCACCCCTCGCGGGGCGCTGCGCCACCCTACGGACCGCCGCCCGCGGCACGCAAACCGCCCTGTGGAGAGAGCTGTGCAGAACCGAGGGGAAACGCCGGGCCCACTGTGGGCAACATGTGGACAACCCTGTGGGATCAGCGGCTCTCTGCAAGTTTTTTCTGGCCTCTGACCAGGCATTTCCTGCTTTCCACAGGTGTGTGGGGAAAAGAGTCTCAAGACCACAGTGAAGGTTGGTCACGCTGGAGGGTGTATGTGGATGGAGCTGTGGAGAACGGGAACGACGAAGGGCGGTGCGAGGGGACTCGGAAGTCCCGTCGCACCGCCCTCCGCGGCGTTCTCGCGGCCTTACTTGGCCGCGACCACCTGCAGCTTCACAGTGGCCTGGATGTCGTCACGCAGACGCACCACGGCCTCGTGCTCGCCGACGTGCTTGATCGCGTTCGAGATGACGATCTTGCGCTTGTCGAGCTCGCCGAATCCGGCCGCCGCCACCGCGTTCGCGATGTCGGAGGTCTTCACCGAGCCGAACAGGCGGCCGTCCTTGCCGGCCTTGACCGTCAGCTTCACGCGGTTGGCCTCGAGGACCTGCTTGGTGTGCTGGGCCTCTTCGATGGTCTTGTGCTCACGAGCGGCTCGCGCCGACTTGATCTGCTCGACCTGCTTCTCGCCACCGCGGGTCCACGCGACGCCGAAGCCCTGCGGGATGAGGTAGTTGCGGGCGAACCCGTTCTTCACGTCGACGACGTCGCCGGCCGAGCCGAGTCCGTCGACCTCGTGGGTCAGGATGACCTTGGACATACCGTTACCTACCTTCCGCTGCCGGCGTAGGGCAGGAGCGCCATCTCGCGGGCGTTCTTGACGGCACGGGCGATGAGGCGCTGCTCCTGAACGGAGACGCCGGTGATACGACGGGCGCGGATCTTCCCGCGCTCCGAGATGAACTTGCGGAGGGTCGCGACGTCCTTGTAGTCGATGACACCCACGCGGACCGACTTCGCGGGGGCCGCGTTCTTCGCGCCCTTGCCGCGGATCGGCTTGCGGCGGTCGCCGCTGCTCTTTCCAGCCATAGTGGTTTCCTTAGATTCTGGTTCGCCCCTGCCCCGCCGCGAGCGATCGCGGTGCGGGGGAGGCGTGATTCAGGTGAGGAGAGCGTCCGAGCCGAGGCTCAGAACGGCGTCTCGTCGTTGTAGCTGCCCGGCGTGCTCCACACGTCGCCACCGGCGGGAGCGCTCGGCGCCCACGGCTCCTCGGCCTGACCGCCACGGTTGCCGCCGGCGTTGCCGGAGCCCCCCTGACCGCCGCCGCCGAAGCCGCCCTGGCCGCCGCCGATCTGACCGCCGTTGCCCTGGCCGCCACCGGCCTGGCCGCGTCCGCCTCCACCGGAGGCGCGCGTGACCTGCGCGGTCGCGTAGCGCAGCGAGGGCCCGATCTCGTCGATCTCGAGCTCGATGCTGGTGCGCTTCTCGCCTTCCTTCGTCTCGTAGGAGCGCTGCTTCAGGCGGCCGGTCGCGATGACGCGGCTGCCCTTGGTCAGCGTTCCTGCGACGTTCTCGGCGAACTCGCGCCAGACGGACGCGCGGAGGAACAGCGCTTCGCCGTCCTTCCAGTCGTTCGCCTGACGGTCGAAGGTGCGCGGCGTGGAGGCGATGGTGAAGTTCGCGACCGCGAGCCCGCCCTGCGTGTACCGCAGCTCGGGGTCGGCGGTGAGGTTCCCCACCACGGTGATGATCGTCTCGCCGGCCATGAGCGCTACGCCTTGGGAGCGGCCGAGGCCTTGGCAGCCTTGCGGGCGGCCTTCTCGTCGGCGAGCTTCGCGGCGGCCGCGACCTGGGCGATGCCCTCTTCGGCCCGCAGCACCTTGGTGCGCATGACGGCCTCGGACAGCTTCAGCTGACGGTCGAGCTCGTTCGCTGCGGCGGAGGTCGACGTGAAGTCGACGACGGCGTAGATGCCCTCGGACTTCTTGTTGATCTCGTACGCCAGACGACGGCGGCCCCAGACGTCGACCTTGTCGATGGATCCACCATCGGTGCGGATGACGTTGAGGAACTTGTCGAGACTCGGAGCGACGGTGCGCTCATCGATCTCGGGGTCCAGGATGACCATGATCTCGTACTGATGCGTCACTAACCCACCTCCTTCGGACTGAACGGCCACGGTATTTCCGTGACAGGAGGGTATGTAGCATCTGCCCACTCCCGCGGACGCGAGTGCGTCTGGTCGTGGACAACCTGTACAGACTACAACAGGACCGCCGCGACGCGCCGGACGGATCCGCTCGAGGCGCACCATCCAGGGCGCAGGGCGAGGCGAGCACGGGGCCCGGCTCAGCGCCTCAGCGCGACGCCCACCACTCGCGGAGCCGCTGCGTCGCGACCTCCTCGCCGAGCGGACCCTCCTCGAGCCGCAGCTCCAGCAGGAACCGGTACGCCTGCCCGACCTCGGGGCCCGGGGCGAGGCCGAGGATCTCCATGATCCGCGTGCCGTCGAGGTCGGGGCGCTTGGAGGCGAGCTCCTCCTTCTCGGCGAGCTCCGCGATGCGCGCCTCGAGGTCGTCGTAGGCGTGCGCGAGCCGGTCGGCCTTGCGGCGGTTGCGCGTGGTCACGTCGGCGCGGGTGAGGATGTGCAGCCGCTCGAGCAGGGGCCCGGCGTCGGTCACGTAGCGGCGCACCGCGGAGTCGGTCCACGCGCCGTCCGTGTACCCGAAGAAGCGCAGGTGCAGCTCGATGAGACGGGCCACGTCCTTCGTCGTCTGGTTGTCGAACTTGAGGGCGCGCATCCGCTTGATCGCGAGCTTGGAGCCGACCAGGTCGTGGTGGTGGAAGCTCACCGCTCCGCCCGGCTCGAGCCGCCGCGTGGCCGGCTTCCCGATGTCGTGCAGGAGGGCGGCGAGCCGCAGCACCACGTCGGGCGCGGCTCCGGGGTGCCGCGACTCCTCCAGCGCGATCGCCTGCTCCAGCACGGTGAGGCTGTGGGTGTAGACGTCCTTGTGGTGGTGGTGCTCGTCCTGCTCCAGGCGCAGCGCGGGCAGCTCCGGGAGGAAGCGACCGGCCAGACCGGTGTCGACGAGCAGCTCCAGGCCGGCTCGGGGCGAGGCGGTCGCGAGGAGCTTCCGCAGCTCCTCCTGCACGCGCTCCGCCGAGACGTCGTCGATTCGGCCGGCGAGCTCGGCCATCGCCCACTCGACCTCGTCGGTGGTGCGGAAGCCGAGCTGCGAGGTGAAGCGCGCGCCGCGGAGCATCCGGAGCGGATCGTCGCCGAAGGAGAGGTCGGCGGGGGAGGGGGTGCGCAGCCGGCCGGCGAGCAGGTCCTCCACTCCTCCCGAGGGATCGACGAGGACGACCTCCGGGAGCCGCAGCGCCATCGCGTTGACCGTGAAGTCGCGCCGCACCAGGTCGCCCTCGAGCGAGTCGCCGAACTCGACCTCGGGCTTGCGGCTCACCCCGTCGTAGCTGTCGCTGCGGTAGGTCGTGATCTCGACCGTCTCGCCGGCCACGCGAGCGCCGATCGTGCCGAAGGCCCGGCCGATGTCCCAGTGCGCCTCGGCGATCGGAGCGACGATCCGCACGATGTCGTCGGGGCGTGCGGAGGTGGTGAAGTCGAGGTCGTGCACGCCGTGGCCGAGGAAGGCGTAGCGGACCGGGCCGCCGACCAGCGCGAGCTCGTGGCCCTGGGCTGCGAACGCCTCCGCCAGCCGCGCCACCGTGGGCGTCCCCGCGAGCGCGCGGAGGGTCTCGAGAGCGGTCTGGACGCTGTGCATTCGCACGATCCTAGTGGCGGGGGGTGTCCCGGCAGCGGGTGACCGTGCCAGGGGGTTACGCGGGGGAACCGCCTGCACAGCGGACGCACCGCCTGCCCCGAGGAGGGCTGCCCGTAGAATCACCCGCATGGAGGCCGAGTGAGTCCGATGCATCGGCGCGACCCCTCCCTCCGCTCCCGCCGCTCGCGGGCGGCCCTCCTCCTGCTCCGCTCGGCAGGTGCTGCCGCCCTCGCGCTCGGCCTGACCGGCGTGGCCTCCCCCGCCCTCGCGGCCCCGGTCACCGCCGCGCCCGCGCCCTCACCGCCCCCTCCCGGCCCCGTCACCACGACCGCCGGGGCCGGCAGTGACGGCGTCCTGCGGCCCGGCCAGGACCTCGAGCTCTCGATCGCCGTGCGCAACGGCACCACCGAGGCGATCGACAGCGCCGACGTGACGGTCGCCCTCTCCTACGCCACCCTCGACACCCGCGCGGAGCTGCACGACTGGCTCGACGCCGAGGCCGACAACGACACCGACCCGGTCCGTGCGACCGCCCAGCTGCGCCTGCTGCCCTCCAGCACCGCCGAGGCCGGCCTCACCGTGCCGGTCGACCAGATCCCCTTCTCCAACGACCGGACCGCGCTCGGCACCCACGCCGTCCTCGTCACGGTCACCGGTCCGGGTGGTGTCGTCTCGACCGCTCGCACCGCCGTCGAGCTGACCGACGACGCGGTGGCCCCGGAGCGCGAGACCGGCGTCAGCGTCCTCGTCCCGCTCACCGTCCCGGACACGGCCGACGGCCTGCTCTCGGCCGAGGCCCTCGCCGACTACACCGACGGCACGGGGACCCTCACCCGGCAGCTCGACGCGGTCGCGGGGAAGGGCGTCACGATCGGGGTCGACCCGCGCATCCTCGCTTCGATCCGCATTCTCGGCAGCGCCGCTCCGGAGTCCGCCCTCGACTGGCTCGACCGGCTGCAGTCCGTGCCGAACGAGCGCTTCGCCCTGCCGTACGCCGACGCCGACGTCTCGGCCCAGGCGCAGGCCGGGCTCTCCGCGCTCCTCTCTCCCACCTCCTTCGAGTACGCGATCGACGACACCCGCTTCGCCGCGGTCCCCGGCACCGCCAGCCCGGCGCCCACGGTCGCCGTCGACTCCGACCAGCCGGCCGAGGACCTGCCGGCGCGTCCGAGCACCGAGTCGCTGCTCGCCTCCGACTGGAGCACCTCCCTCGGCAGCGTCGCGTGGCCCGACGAGGGCACCCTCCGGGGGTCGGACCTCGACGTCTACGCGGCCAGCGGAGTGAACCGCACGGTCGTCCCCTCCTCGGGTCTCCTGCTGCCGGAGGAGGTGACCACCACCTCGCGCGCCACCGTCGGCGACTCGGACCTGGTCGTGGCCGACTCGCGCCTCACCGAGGCGTTCGACGCGGCCGCCACCGCCACCGACGACACCGAGTGGCGCGCCCGCATGTCCGAGATCGCCACCGATCTCGCCGAGGTGCAGGAGGAGGGGACCGCGCCGGACGTCGTGCTCACCCTCGGCCGCGGCTCGGCGATCGGCGCCGCGCGCCTCTCCGAGACCCTCGACGCGATCGAGTCGCTGCCCTGGGCCCGCGGAGTCGCCCTCTCCACCGCCCTCGCCGTCCCCGCGACCGAGGGCGCGAGCGTCGTCGACTCGCCGGAGTCGGCGTCGCGGCCCGACCGGGTGCGCGACCTGCTCGACGCCGGCTCCGAGGTCGAGGCGTTCTCCTCCGTGCTGCAGGAGCCGGAGCTGCTGTCGGGCAAGAGCCGCAACGACGTGCTGGCGCTGCTCTCGGTGACCTGGCGCGGAGACGGCAGCGGCTGGGGCGACGCCGTCGGCGCGGCCATGACCGAGGCCGACCGGACGCTCTCGCTGGTGTCGATCGACGCGACCGGCAGCATCCTGCAGGTCTCCCGCGACTCGAGCATCCCCGTGTACGTCCGCAACGAGCTCCCCTGGCCGATCGCCGTCCGCATCCAGGCCTCGACCTCGAACGCCGTCCTCGACATCGACGAGGACGCGATCGAGACCACCGAGATCGACGCCCGCTCGCAGGGCCGCGTCCTCATCCCCGTGAAGGCCCGGGTCGGCAACGGCGAGACGAGCCTCGGCCTGCAGCTGACCTCGGCGCAGGGCGTCCCCATCGGCACCCCCACGGGCATGACAACCAGCGTCCGCGCCGACTGGGAGACCGTCGGCACCCTGGTCATCGGGATCGCGCTCGTCGTCGTCTTCGGAGCCGGCATCCTCCGCAACATCCGCCGTCGCCGTCGAGGCGACACCCCTGAGGACGAGGAGGACCCGAACGCCGTGCTCGAGGTCCAGCCCGACCTCGACGACCAGCGATCGGACCCGCGTGGCTAGCTTCTCCCTCGGACGCGCGAGCGCCGTCCTCGCCTCCGGCACGATGGTCTCGCGGATCCTCGGCTTCGTCATGTCGATCGTCATGGCGAACACGATCGGAGCCGCGGTCGCGCCGGGCGCGGACGCCTTCACGACGGCGAACCTGCTGCCCAACACGATCTACTCGATCATCGCGGGCGGCGCTCTGAACGCCGTCCTCGTCCCGCAGATCGTGCGGGCGGGCCTCGACGCCGACGGCGGCCGCGGCTACATCAACCGCCTGCTGACCCTGGCGCTCGGCCTGCTCCTGGTGACCACGATCGCCGCCACGGTCCTCGCTCCCCTGCTCGTGCGCCTCTACGCGCCCGGCTACGGACCGGAGCAGTACCAGCTGGCCGTCGCCTTCGCGTTCTGGTGCCTGCCGCAGGTCTTCTTCTACGGCCTCTTCACGATCCTCGGCGAGGTGCTCAACGCCCGCGGCTCGTTCGGCCCCTTCACCTGGGCGCCCGTGCTGAACAACGTCGTGGTGATCGCCGGGCTCGTCGCCTTCATGGTGCTGTTCGGCGCCGATCCGGAGGGGAACCGTCCGGTCGACTCGTGGTCCCCGGCGATGGTCACCCTCCTCGGCGGGAGCGCGACACTGGGCATCGTCGTCCAGTCGCTGTTCCTGATGCTCTTCTGGCGGAGGGTCGGCCTCAGCTACCGCCCCGACTTCCGCTTCCGGGGCGTCGGTCTCGGCACGGCCGGGCGGATGTCGCTGTGGTCGTTCGCCACGGTGCTGCTGACCATCGTCGCCGGCATCGTCGAGAGCCAGGTCTCCTCCACCGCGTCCGGCGAGGGGCCCTCGGCCGCGGCGCTGCAGAAGGCGTGGCTGATCTTCATGCTGCCCCACTCGGTCATCGCGATCTCGATCGCCATGGCGTACTTCACCAAGATGAGCGGCCACACCGCGCGGGGGGAGATGAAGGAGTTCCGCTCGGACGTCTCCACCTCGCTCCGCCTGGTGCTGATGATGCTCGTCTTCGCCGCCGCCGCGATCGTCGTGGTCGCGGTGCCGTTCGGCTCCGTCTTCACCGACTCGTTCGCGGACGCGCAGGCCATCGGAGCGATCGCCATGGCCTACGTGATCGCCCTGCCGCTGTTCTCCTCGATCGCCATCATGCAGCGCGCGTTCTACGCCCTGAGCGACGGAGCGCGGCCGTTCCTGTTCACCCTGGTGCAGGTCGTCGTGGCGGTCGCCGGGTACCTGATCGTGCTCCGGCTCCCCGCCGACCGCACCGCCGTCGGCATCGCCGCTGCGACCTCGCTCGGCATCTGCGTGCAGGCCCTCGTGGCGGCCCTCCTCCTGCGCCGCCGGCTCGGCGGCCGCGGAGGCAGGCGGATCCTCGTCAGGCTCGCGCAGTTCGTCCTCGCCGCGCTGCCCTCCGCCGCCGCCGGCTACGGCGTCCTGGTCGCCCTCGGCGGCACGCGCGCGGGCGGTTTCGCCGTCTCGAACTACGTGGAGCCGCTGCTCTCGATGGCCGCGATCGGCACCGTGATGGCGCTCGTCTACTTCGCGGTCCTCTGGTTCCTCCGGGTGCCGGAGCTGCGCGCCGTCCTCGCTCCGGTGCTCCGCCGACTGGGCCGCTGATGCTGCTCCGGTAAAAGCCTGGTCAGAGGCTCTTTCTGATTCTGCTGAGTCGACCGGACCGTAGCGCTGCCCACGCTCCCGGGCCCGCGGAATAGTGCCCGCCTAGGATGTGTTGTAGCCCACGGAGCCGCGGAACGATTCGAGCGACCGGCTCCGGGTGCTCGGCTCCCGCCCCACCCGTCACCGCTCGTACAGACCCCGAGGAGTTGCCGTGCGCGACATCGTCATCATCGGATCCGGCCCCGCCGGCTGGACCGCCGCCATCTACGCGGCGCGCGCCGAGCTGCACCCGGTGGTCGTGGCCTCGTCGGTCGAGATCGGCGGCGACCTGATGAACACGACGGACGTCGAGAACTTCCCCGGCTTCCCCGACGGCGTCCTCGGCCCCGAGCTGATGACCTCGATGCAGGCGCAGGCCGAGAAGTTCGGCGCCGAGACCTTCTACGACGACGTCACCTCCCTCGATCTCGAGGGTGAGATCAAGACCGTCCACCTCGGCTCCGGTGAGAGCATCGAGGCGAAGACCGTCGTCGTCGCGACCGGATCCGCCTACCGCAAGCTGGGCCTCCACGATGAGGACCGCCTGTCGGGACACGGTGTCTCGTGGTGTGCCACCTGCGACGGCTTCTTCTTCAAGGGGAAGACCATCGCCGTCGTCGGCGGAGGCGACTCCGCCATGGAGGAGGCGACCTTCCTCACCAAGCACGCCGTGAAGGTCTACGTGATCCACCGCAAGGACTCTCTCCGCGCCTCGAAGGTCATGCAGAAGCGCGCCTTCGACAACGAGAGGATCGAGTTCATCTGGAACGCCGAGGTCACCGGCATCACCGGCGAGAACCACGTCGACGGCGTGAAGCTGCGCGACACGGTCGACGGCACCGAGTCCCACCTCGACCTCGACGGCCTGTTCATCGCGATCGGCAACGACCCGCGCACGCACGTCGTTCACGGCAAACTCGACCTCACCACCGAGGGCACCATCTCGGTGGTCGGCCGCTCCTCCCAGACCTCCGTTCCCGGCGTCTTCGCCGCCGGCGACGTGATCGACCCGACCTACCGTCAGGCCGTCACCGCCGCGGCATCCGGAACGGTCGCCGCCCTCGACGCGGAGCACTACCTCGCTTCGCTCGCCGATGGCACCGCCCACACCGAAGGCTCACCCCGGGCCGAGCTCATCACCCGCTGACCGTCCGGTCATCGCACATCGGAGCCGGCAGCCCGCCGACTCGTGAAGGAGAGAACACCATGTCCACCGCGAAGAGCGTCACCGACGCATCGTTCCAGTCCGACGTCCTCGACTCCGAGAAGACCGTCCTGGTCGACTTCTGGGCCGAGTGGTGCGGCCCCTGCCGCATGGTCGCACCGATCCTCGACCAGATCTCGGCCGAGCACGGCGACAAGATCGAGATCGTCAAGCTGAACGTCGACGAGAACCCGCAGACCGCCGCGAAGTACCAGATCACGTCGATCCCGGCGATGAAGGTCTACCAGAAGGGCGAGGTCGTGAAGACCGTCATCGGCGCCAAGCCGAAGCCGGCCCTCGAGGCCGACCTGGCCGCGTTCCTCTGAGTTCGCACCTCTGACCGCCCCGTGCGGTGTCTGAGAGCCCCTGTCACGTCGTGACGGGGGCTCTCCTCGTTCCCGGAGCTGTTTCACGTGAAACAGTCCCGCTGGGACGCAGGCCACGCTCCCTGCGGTGGCGACCGACCGCCCCGCCGCAGCACAGGACCGGCCGGTACTGTGGATCCACCCGGCTCCGGCCGGAGAGACCCTGTCCACCGAGCGAAGCGGAACCATCGTGACCAACCGCGGCACCAACCTCGACCCCTGGTACAACTCCTACGCGGAGCGCACGGCCGGTCTGGCCGCCAGCGAGGTCCGAGCCCTGTTCGCCGTCGCGTCACGCCCCGAAGTGGTCTCGCTCGCCGGCGGCATGCCGTTCGTGTCCGCGCTCCCCCAGGACCTGGTGACCGGCGCCATCGAGACGGTGATGCGGGAGCAGGGGCCCGTCGCGCTGCAGTACGGGTCGGGCCAGGGCGTCCCCGTCCTGCGCGAGCAGATCCTCGACGTCATGGCCCTCGAGGGCATCTCCGCCAGCGCGGACGACATCGTGGTCACCACGGGTTCTCAGCACGCCCTGGAGCTCGTCTCCAAGCTCTTCCTGGACCCGGGGGACGTCGTCCTCTCCGAGGGCCCCAGCTACGTCACGGCGATGGTCATCTTCCGGTCGTACCAGGCCGAGGTCGAGCACGTCCCGATGGACGAGCACGGGCTCATCCCCGCGGCCCTCCGCGAGCACATCGCCCGCGTGCGCGCCGCCGGCAAGACGATCAAGTTCCTGTACACGATCCCCACCTTCCACAACCCCGCAGGCGTGACCCTCAGCTGGGAGCGCCGCGTCGAGATCCTCGAGATCTGCAAGTCCGAGGGAATCCTCGTGCTCGAGGACAACCCGTACGGCCTCCTCTACTTCGAGGACGTCCCGCCGAAGGCGATGCGCTCGCTGGAGGAGGACGGGGTGATCTACCTCGGGACGTTCTCGAAGACGCTCGCTCCCGGCTTCCGGGTGGGCTGGGCTCTCGCTCCGCACGCGATCCGGGAGCGGCTGATCCTCGCCAACGAGGCGGCCGTCCTCAGTCCGTCGTCCTTCAGCCAGCTGGTCATCTCGAAGTACCTCGAAACGGCCGACTGGCGCGGACAGATCGACACCTTCCGCGGCGTCTACCGTGAGCGGAAGGAAGCGATGCTGAAGGGCCTGCAGACCCATCTGCCCGGCCTCAGCTGGACGAACCCGAACGGCGGCTTCTACGTCTGGGTCACGCTGCCCGAGGAGCTCGACTCCAAGGCGATGCTGCCGCGCGCAGTGAAGGAGCTCGTCGCGTATACGCCGGGTACCGCGTTCTACGGCAACGGAGACGGACGTCAGAACATCCGCCTCTCGTTCTGCTACCCGACGCCGGAGCGCATCGGAGACGGCATCCGCCGCCTCGCCACGGTCATCAACGGGGAGCTCGACCTGCTGTCGACCTTCGCGGGTACGGGCCGGCTGAGCAGCGCCGACGCGAGCAAGCGCGACGCCGTCCTGCCGCCGAATGTCTCCTGACACCGCTCCTTCGATAAGAAAGCCCTGGTCATGACCGATTTCTCTGTGCTCGACCGTACTCTCGACATCGTCGTCATCAGCGGTGGCATCAGCCACGAGCGCGACGTCTCCCTGCGGTCGGGTCGTCGCGTGGCGGACCGTCTGTCCGCCATGGGCCACCGCGTCTCCCTGCACGAACCGGACGCCGGCCTCCTCTCGACGCTCCTGCAGAAGCGTCCCGACGTCGTCTGGCCCGCGGTGCACGGAGCGAGCGGCGAGGACGGTGCGCTCCTCGGGCTCCTCGAGGCGGCTGGCTTCGCCTACGTCGGCTCGCAGACGGACGCGGCGCGCCTGGCCTGGTTCAAGCCGACCGCGAAGACGCTCGTCGCTCGCGCGGGCTTCTCGACCCCGCGCTCCGTCACCCTCCCCCGCGAGACCTTCCGCGAGCTCGGAGCCGCCGGGATTCTGGAGCAGGTCGAGGCGCACCTGCCGGGCTCCCTCGTGGTGAAGCCCGCTCAGGGCGGTTCGGCCCAGGGCGTCAGCATCGTGACGGAGTCGTCGCAGCTCCCGCGAGCGATGGTCGAGGCGTACACCTATGGCGACGTCGTGCTCATCGAACAGCAGATCCAGGGGACCGAGGTCTCCGTCGGTGTTCTCGACCTCGGTGACGGTCCTTTCGCCCTGCCGCCTGTCGAGATCGCACCCGTCGCGGGCCAGTACACCTTCGAGGCGCGCTACAACGCGGGGGAGACGCACTTCTACACGCCGGCACGGATCCCGCCGGAGATCACGGAGGAGGTGTCCCGCGTGGCCGTTGCGATCCACGAACTGCTGGGACTCCGCCACCTGTCGCGGCTCGACTTCATCATCGACGACGCCGGACTCCCCTGGTTCTTCGACGCGAACGTCCTTCCCGGAATGACCGAGACCTCACTCGTTCCCCAGGCCATCGAGGCATCCGGCCGCTACCTCGGCGACGTCTACTCCACTCTCGCGAAGCTCGCCGCCTCCTGACTCCATACCGTTTCACGTGAAACGGTCCGCTGCGCGTACGCTCCTGATCACATGGCTGCTGAGTTCTGAACGAAAGCTCGAATCCATGCCAGACGAGTAGTTGCGTCGCGGCCGATCAGGACCCTCTATCGCCGCCTTCTCCCTACAATGCGGGTCGAGTAGCCGCTCAATAACGGGTCCACGTCATCATCAGCAGACCATTAGTGCCAACTCGGGGAAGAACCCGAGGCCGCGTATCGACTCCCACCAACGTCGGACATC
This sequence comes from Rathayibacter sp. AY1D2, assembly GCF_002932695.1. Classification (NCBI taxonomy): domain Bacteria; kingdom Bacillati; phylum Actinomycetota; class Actinomycetes; order Micrococcales; family Microbacteriaceae; genus Rathayibacter; species Rathayibacter sp. AY1D2. Next base: position 99,623 of record NZ_PSVX01000002.1, read on the forward strand.
TGTCGCCGCGCCGGCCGATTATCCGCAGATCAGCGTGGTACATCCCGCCCCCGCCGCCACCTTTTCACCAGGCCCACGGGCATCCATCGCCACCTGGTCCTCGTCGTCATGCTGGTCGAGTAGACGCATTGCCGCGTATCGAGACCCGGCCACCCCCAGTGGGTACCTGGCGGGCGTTGCCTGGAGCGATGTATCCACGCCCACTGTCTGGCCATATCCGCAGACATACCGGTGAAGAGCAGTAGTGCGTCGAATCGAGGCTCACCACGATCGCCACCCGCGCCATCTCTGGGGAGACACAACATGGTCGATCGACGCTGATCGACACCAGGCACCCGTCGCCATGCGGGTCGAGTAGCCACTACGCGACGTACCGAGACCCACGGCCCGAAGGGACCCCTTCAGCTTGATTCTCCGACCTCAACTTCGCCTCGGGGGGGTGGTGTCTCTATCCCGCTGGTCAGGCGAGCAATCTCTTTCGAGCATTGCGGTCGAAGTCGGTCCCACGATGATCCGCATGGGCGTCCAATGTTCTCGGCAGGGGCGTTTCACGTGAAACGCTTCCGCAGCCGTTGAGCAACTTCGATCCGAAATGTTGCGCTCGTTGGAGCGAGTCGAGCCGACGAGGGCCTCCTCTCCTACCTGACAAGCTCGTAGCTCTTCAATGGCTAGGCCGCCCTAGAGCGGACCGTTTCACGTGAAACGGCCCTTCCATCGTCTCTTTCAGTGCTCTCCGGGGGCGACCGCCGACGGAGTCCTCCGTCAAAGCTCGGCGAACCCAGTCATCACATCTGCCTCGATCCGCGAAAACGAAGCAATACTGCAATTCGTCTAAGGTTGCCCCCCCGCCGGCCAATTTCTGGAGGCCGAGGAAGCGCTCCTCACCGGAGACTTGGGATGCACGGACAGCCGAGGTGATCCTCATCTCAGCGGCCAACGTAGGAATGTTTCACGTGAAACATTGCGCACGCGACTATGGGCGACCATGACGTCGCCCCGGGCAGCGGAGAGCGCCACCGAGTACGACCCGCCCAGGCACCCGTCCTGAGCCCGCCAGCGAGTCACTGAAAGCGACATGAACTCCGGAGGTCAGGAGGTCTGAACTCAGCCAACCCTAGATCCGGCGCTCCACGCCTACTCAACCGCGATATAGGCGCATCGTGAGCTACTCCATCCAGAGATCAATGCCCCAGATACCCGGCGATCGTCACCGTTCGGCGATACCAGCCGTATTCTCGACCAGGACCGGAGTCAGCAGGGCCCCGCAGAACCTGGAACCACTTCATCGGACTGTACCGGTCAGAAGGGCCTATCAATCAGAGAGAGGACGACAACCGAGAATCCTCAGCTCACAAGGCATCTCGAAGATCGCCCCAAGCGTGCTGATCTGCGATCGCGGTGCCGACGAGGGGAGCGGATACCGCCACATCGGCGATTGCGGCCAAGAACACAGCGCGAGCACGCGCACGCCAGCCGCACGGCGAATCAGTGGCGGCCGCTAGGCCGGCCACTACGGAGCGAGCGACACCTCGGTCGGCTCCCCGATCTCGGCGAGGATGCGGTTCAAGTCCTGGATGGTGGCGAAGTCGATGACCATCTGGCCCTTGCGAGCACCCAGGGTGACCTTGACGCGCGTGTTCAACCGGTCGCCGAGGTGATCCGCGATCGACGAGAGGTGTCCGGAGTGCCCGCCCTGCTCCTCCACCACGGGACGCGTGGTCGTCCGCGGCGCCTTCATCTGCGCGGCGGCAGCCTCGGCGGCGCGGACGGACAGGTCCTCGTTGACGATCTTGTCGGCCAGGCGGCGCATCATCTCGACGTCGTCGAGCGACAGAACCGCACGCGCGTGTCCCGCGGTCAGGACGCCGGCAGCGACACGGGCCTGCACGTCAGCCGGGAGGCGCAGAAGACGGAGTGTGTTCGAGATCTGCGGCCGCGAGCGTCCGAGCCGCGTCGCCAGGGCCTCCTGGGTGATCCCGAAGTCGCTGAGGAGCTGCTGGTAGGCGGACGCCTCCTCGAGCGGGTTGAGGTCGGCGCGGTGCAGGTTCTCCAGCAGCGCGTCGCGGAGCATGTTCTCGTCGGCCGTGTCCTTGACGACCGCGGGGATGGTGGTCAGTCCCGCGGCCTTCGATGCGCGGAACCGGCGCTCACCCATGACGAGCTCGTACTTCGCTCCGCCGCGAGCCGTCACGGGCCGGACGACGATCGGCTGCAGCACTCCGAACTCGCGGATGCTGTGGACGAGTTCCGCGAGGTCGTCCTCGTCGAACACCGACCGCGGCTGCGCCGTGTTGGGCGTGATGTCGGCGAGGGGGAGTCGCGCCAAGCGTGCTCCGGGGACCTCGAGGAGCTCCTCGGCACGGGCCGAATCGCCGACCTGATCAGGGAAGAAGACGTCGACAGGCCGGGAGCGCGACTCGTCGCTGGTCGGGATGAGCGAGCCGATCCCCCGGCCGAGTCCCGTGCGCTTGGTCGCCATCAGCGTGCCTCTCCTTCGTGTGCCGTCTCGGGTGTCTTCCGGGCTCCGCGTCGTGCGATCTCCGCGGCCGCCTCCAGATACGCCAGCGAACCGGACGACTGCGGGTCGTAGCTGATCACGCTCTGTCCGTAGCTCGGCGCCTCCGAGATCCTCACGTTGCGCGGGATCACCGCGCGCAGCACCTCCTTCGGGAAGTGCTCTCGGACATCCGCTGCCACCTGCTGGGAGAGGTTCGTGCGGCCGTCGTACATCGTCAGGAGGATCGTCGAGACACCGAGGTTCGGATTGAGGTGCCGCTCGATCAAGTCGATGTTCTTGAGCAGCTGGCTGAGCCCCTCGAGCGCGTAGTACTCGCACTGGATCGGGATGAGCACCTCGCGAGCGGCGACGAACGCGTTGATGGTCAGCAGACCGAGCGACGGCGGGCAGTCGATGAAGACGTAGTCGAACGGCTCGTCCATGGTGTCGAGCATGCGGTCGAGCGCACGACGGAGACGCTGCTCGCGTGCGACGAGCGAGACCAGCTCGATCTCGGCGCCGGCCAGGTGGATGGTCGCCGGCACACCGTAGAGCGAGGCGAACTCCGGGCTCTTCTGCACGACGTCCGCGAGGGGAGTGTCGTTGACGATCACGTCGTACACGCTGGCCGTCTCGGCGCGGTGCTCGATGCCCAGGGCCGTCGACGCGTTGCCCTGCGGATCGAGGTCGATGACGAGCACCTTCGCCTCACCGCGGGCGAGCCCGGCGGCGAGGTTGACGGTCGTCGTCGTCTTGCCGACGCCGCCCTTCTGGTTCGAGATCGTGATGACGCGCGTCGACTCGGGCTTGGGCAGCGGCTGGGCGTTCAGCAGTGCGCGCCGACGGGTCATATCCGCGATCTCCCGGGCCAGGGGAGTCGAGGAATCGAAGCCTCCGGTCAGACCGGCGGAATCGGTTTGTTTCACGTGAAACCTTCGCTCAGCGAGTGGGACGGACATCAGCACCGAGGAGTCGACGGACGAGGAGTCGGGGGCTCACTGCGGCGTCGTGGCGATCAACCCACTGTAGCCCGGACGACCCTCGTCACCTCGGAGAGCACGCCGTCGCCGAGCACGACGACCTCGGGCGGGGAGAGCCGGAAACGACGGATCTGCTTGGCCGCCGCCTCGATCTCCTTCTCGGCGTTGATGCCCTTCAGCAGGACCAGCTCGCCTCCGGGCCGCAGCAGCGGCGCGGTCAGCGGGATCAGCTTCGAGAGGGCGCTGACCGCCCGAGCGGTCACCTGGTCGAGAGGCTCCGCGAGCTCCGCCTCTTCAGCACGGGCTCGAATAACTGAGACATTCTCGAGTGCGAGTCCGTCGACCTGCTCTTGAAGCCAGACGACGCGACGCTCCATCGGCTCGATGAGCACGAAGCGGACGTCCGGCCGCACGATGGCCAGGACGAGCCCGGGAAGGCCCGCGCCACTGCCGACATCACCGACCAGTCCCGGACGCAGGAGAGGGGCCACCAGGGCGCTGTTGAGCACGTGCCGCGTCCAGAGCCGGGGGAGCTCCAACGGCCCGATCAGGCCGCGCTCCTCGCCCTGGTCGGCGAGAGCCTCCGTGAAGCGCCGCAGAACGGGCAGGCGGTCGCCGGCGATCGCCGCAGCGGCTGCAGGCTCGGCCTCGAGGGTCGACTCCACGCCGCTCAGCCGCGGGTGATGACGGTGTGGCGCTCGCGCGCCTCGCCGCGCGACTCCGACACGAAGCCGCGCTCGCCCACCATGTCGTGGACCAGCTTGCGCTCGTACGACGACATGGGCGGGAGCGAGGCCGACGTGGCGCCGTCCTCGATCCGCTCGATCGCGCGGTCGACCAGCTGGGCGAGCTCAGCCTCGCGGGCGTCGCGGGAGCCGCCGATGTCGAGGATGAGGCGGGAGAACGCGCCGGTCTTCGTCTGGACCGCCAGGCGCGTCAGCTCCTGCAGTGCCTGGACGGCGTCGGGGCGGGAGAGCACCCGGAGGTTCGTGTCGCCGGAGGCGGTGACCGAGAGGTAGGCGCGGCCGTTGCGGACCTCGATGTCGATGTCGCCGTCGAGGTCGCAGATGTCGAGGAACTCCTCGATGTAGTCGGCGGCGACGTCGCCCTCGTCCTCGAGCTGAGAGAGCGTGGACTCGGGCGCCTCGTCGACGGCGGACGCGTCCACGTCCACGGGTGCGGACGCGTCCTCGGTGATGGTCTGCATCGGATCGGTCATGGCGGCTCTACTTCTTTCCGGCTTGCTTCTTGGAGCGGTTCTTGCTCACGGGCTGCGTGCGCTGCACGGCCTTCTTCTCGACGAGGGTGACGTCGCCGGCGGCCGTGGTCTCCTCGACCAGCTTGCCCTTGCGGCGCAAGCGCTCCTCGCGGGCCTTGGCGGCCTCGCTGCCCGGGGTCGGCATGTTCCGGATGACGATGAACTGCTGGATCATCGTCCAGATGTTCGAGGTCAGCCAGTAGAACATCACGCCGAGGGGGAAGGCGAAGCCAGAGAAGGCGAAGACGAGGGGGAGGATGTAGAGCAGGATCCGCTGCTGTTTGAACGTCGGCGAGGCCTTCGCCTCGGGCGACATGTTCTTCGACACGATCTGCAGCTGCGTGATGAACTGCGACGCCGTCATCAGGACGACCATGATCACCGCGATGATGATGACCGGCTCCTGGCCGCCCTCGGCGAGTGCGCCCTGGATCGACTGGTGCAGCGGTGCGACGCCGAAGAGGTTCGCCTCGCCGAACTGGCGGGCGAGCGTCTCGTCGACCGGCCCCACGCCCTTCTGGCTGTGCTGCGCCGCGTTCAGCACCGAGAACAGGCTGAAGAAGATCGGCATCTGGATCAGCAAGGGCAGGCAGGAGGCGAGCGGGTTGGTGCCCGTCTTCTTGTAGAGCTCCATGGTCTCGCGGGACATCGCCTCGCGGGACAGCTGGTCGCGCTTGCCCTTGTACTTGTCCTGGATCTTCTTGAGCTGGGGCGCGACCTCGAGCATCCGGCGCTGGCTCTTGATCTGCTTGACGAAGATCGGGATGAGCGCGGCGCGGATGACGATGACCAGGCCGACGATCGAGAGGACCCAGGTGATTCCCGCGGCCGCCTCCATGCCGGTGAAGGTCAGCAGCTGGTGGAAGGCGACGAGGAGCAGCTCGACCACCCACTTGAGGGGCCAGAGGATCGTGCCGAGGAGGTCCATGGAGTGGGGTCAGTCCTTTCGAGGGCCCACGACGAACCCGGCTCGCGTCACGGCGAAGCGGGTCCGGCCGGAAGCCGGTCGGTGCAGGGGGATCGAGGTCGGGACGTCGTCGATGCCGCCGGCCGCCCACGGGTGGCAGCGGAGCAGACGGCGGGCCGCGAGGACGGAGCCGAGGACGAGCCCGTGGAGCTGGACCGCCTGGAGCGCGTACGCGGAGCACGAGGGGTAGTAACGGCAGACGTCCCCGTAGAGAGGGGACACGACCGCCCGGTAGACGATCAGGAGCAGGACGCCGATGTTCCGCGGCAGCAGGAGGATCGCCCACCCGAGCCGGGCGAACGGCGCCTCGCGGCGGGGGAGCACGGCGGTCACGAGGACGCCCCGCTCTTCCGCGCGGCTCGCGCCATCGCGGACCACACCTCGGAGCGCAGCTCCGACCAGGGGGCGTCGGCGCTGCCGGGCAGCGCGCGGACGACGACCTGGGTGCCGGGGTCGATCTCGGGGACGAGCTCGAACGCCACGGCCTTGAGCCGGCGGCGGACGGTGTTGCGCGTCACCGCGGTGCCGACCGTCTTGGCGACGATGAACCCGAACCGCGCCGGATCGCCCGCGGAGGACCGGCGGACATACGTGACGGTGTGCGGTCCTGTGGACCGCACACCGCGACGGACGACTGTCCGGTACTCGCCTCCGTGGACGATGCGATTGGCTCTGGCCAGCACCGCTGGTCGGTACCGCTCGCTGCTAGGCGGAGAGCTCGGTGCGCCCCTTGGCGCGGCGCGCGCTGAGGATGCCGCGGCCGGCACGGGTGCGCATGCGCAGACGGAAGCCGTGCACCTTGGCGCGACGACGGTTGTTCGGCTGGAAGGTTCGCTTGCTCATAATCAGATCTCCACGTACGTGTTCCGCGGCGCGAACCGGCACCACCCGCTCGGGCGGAGACTCGGATCCTCCGGGAAGAAGGGGTGCCCGGCTGCGGAATCCGCTCGGCCTGCGAGGGCCGCACGGACGACACCGGGCAGGCGTCAACTGATTTAAACTACGGCCTGTTCCGCCACCGGTCAAATGTGGACGGCGCGAAACCTCGATCATGCACATGGGACACGGGGTTCCGCGCATTGACACGCGGGTGTCGCTGTGGTGGATTTGTCTCCCGTCGGCTCCGTTCGTTACGGTGTTGAGCCGCAGTTATCCACAGGTGGGATCCGCGTCCTCCCGCGCCCGCACAGGCATCGCTCGAGGCCGGTGGACAACCCTGTGGAGAGAGCGGCACTCGAGACCCGGCTCCGCGCCCGGTCCGCGACGCCCCTGCAGCGGGCGGCGACGGGTCCGGCGGAGACGGCGATCCCGCAGCGACTTCACAGCGACAGCACCCAGGACCGGAGACAGATGGCAGACGACACGTCGATGGTCGACGCGTGGAAAGTGATCCTCGGCGCACTGTCCCAGGACGAGCGGATCACCGCTCCCCTCTACGGGTTCGTCTCGCTCGTGGAGCCCAAGGGCATCATGGCGGGCACCTTCTACCTGGAGGTCCCGAACGAGTTCACCCGCGGGATGCTCGAGCAGCGCGTGCGCGTGCCCCTGCTCAGCGCGATCGGGACGCTCGACGACTCCTTCGGCGTCCCGACGTTCGCCTTCGTGGTGAACCCCGACATAGAGCACGAGCCCCTCAGCTCCCCGGCGTCGCAGGAGTCGATGAACCCGTTCGAGCCGATCACCGCCTCCTCGGCGACGGTCGCGCCGACCCGCGGGGTCGAGGAGCTGCGGACCGTGCCGGCGACCGATACCCGGCTGAACCCGAAGTACAGCTTCGACAACTTCGTCATCGGAGGCTCCAACCGGTTCGCGCACGCCGCGGCCGTCGCGGTCGCCGAGGCTCCCGCCAAGGCCTACAACCCGCTCTTCGTCTACGGCGACTCCGGGCTCGGCAAGACGCACCTCCTCCACGCCATCGGCCACTACGCGATGAGCCTCTACCCGGGGATCCGCGTGCGGTACGTCTCGAGCGAGGAGTTCACGAACGACTTCATCAACTCGATCGCGAACAACCGGGGCAACGCCTTCCACGGCCGCTACCGCAACGTCGACATCCTCCTGATCGACGACATCCAGTTCCTGCAGGGGAAGGCGGAGACGCAGGAGGCGTTCTTCCACACCTTCAACCAGCTGCACGACCACAACAAGCAGGTCGTGATCACGTCCGATCTGCCGCCGAAGGCACTGACGGGCTTCGAGGACCGGATGCGCTCGCGCTTCGAGTGGGGCCTCATCACCGATGTGCAGGCTCCCGACCTCGAGACCCGCATCGCGATCCTCCGCAAGAAGGCGGTCAGCGAGAAGCTGCTCGTGCCCGACGACATCCTCGAGTTCATGGCGTCGAAGGTGTCGAGCAACATCCGCGAGCTCGAGGGGACGCTCATCCGCGTCACCGCGTTCGCGAGCCTGAACCGGACGCCGGTCGACATGTCGCTCGTGCAGACCGTGCTGAAGGACCTGATCACGCTCGACGAGGACAACGTCATCTCGCCGGTCGACATCATCAACCACACCGCGGACTACTTCAAGCTCACGGTCGACGACCTCTACGGCTCGTCGCGCTCGCAGGCCGTCGCCACCGCGCGCCAGATCGCCATGTACCTGTGCCGCGAGCTGACGAACCTCTCGCTGCCCAAGATCGGCCAGCTGTTCGGCAACCGCGACCACACCACGGTCATGTACGCGAACAAGAAGATCTCGGAGCTCATGAAGGAGCGCCGCAGCATCTACAACCAGGTCACCGAGCTGACCACCCGCATCAAGACGAACCGCTAGCCGACAGTCGTGCGGTCCCCGGGACCGCCTGTCGCGGGTGGCGCGCCTGGGGGTCCATCGGCGTACGAGCCCGGTGGTCGGGTAGTCGCTCTCCTTCCTCGCGTGAGGGGAGGCGGAGGCGACGGGGGTCGCGGCGCGAGCAGCAGGACGTCGGTGTCGGCGCGCGTCGAGATCGGGCGAAGGAGCCGGCGGGGGTCTCGATACGCCGCGCTGCGGCTACTCGACCAGCATGAACCGCACGTGCTCAAGGGGTCCGGGTGATCGGCTGAGCGGCCGGCGTGCGATCGGACGGTGTCGATCCGCCGTGCGTTGGCCCGGAGGGCAACGCGGGGGAGAGGGAGCGCGCACTGTCTTCCGGGCCGATCGGACGGCGGCAGCTGCCCTCGACGGTCTCCGTCGTGACCGGAGAAGTCGTCGACGGACTCCTCGGACCTGCCTGGCGCGCCCCGGACACGCCGCCTCGCGCCCCTCGGAGGGCCGATTTCCACAGTGTGAGGAACCTGTGGATAACTGTGGACAACCGCCTCGGGACTGTGCGCCGGGAGAGCCCGCCTGTGGAGGGCGACCGGTCGGCTCGGATCGCTCCACAGGGCGTCCACGGGCCCGCTCACACTCCCTCCACAGGGGCGGGTCCCTCCGATCCCACCCAGGAGTAGGGGTCCGAAGCGTTTTCCACAGTTTCCACACGTGTTAACACTGTTAACGCAGTTCTCTCTTTAATGAAGCCTCGACCGGCAACCTCTCCACAGCGGCTCGGGAGTGCTCGGCGGTCCACCCCCTTCCGAGCTCGTCGAGCCCGGCGGGTACGATGGGCGACGGTCTTCGTCCGCGACTCGTCAGGGGTGTACTCGTGAGGTTCCAAGCCAACCGCGATGTCTTCAGCGAGGCGGTGTCCTTCGCGGTCAAGCTGCTTCCGCAGCGCACGACCCTGCCGATCCTCTCCGGAGTCCTCATCGAGGCGACCGCCGAGGGTCTGACGCTGTCCTCCTTCGACTACGAGGTGTCCGCGCAGACGCAGATCGCCGCCGACGTGGAGGAGACGGGGACCGTGCTCGTCTCGGGCCGTCTGCTCGCCGACATCGCGAACCGCCTCCCCAACGCTCCCGTGCGCATCGCCACGGAGGAGTCGCGCGTCTCGGTCTCGGCCGGCTCGGCGCACTTCACGCTCCTGCAGATGCCCGTGGAGGAGTACCCGAGCATCCCCGAGATCGACGCCTCCACCGGCCTCGTCCCGGCCGACGCCTTCGCAGCCGCTGTCTCGCAGGTGGCGGTCGCCGCCTCCCGCGACGACGTGACCCCCGTCATCACCGGCGTGCAGCTCGAGATCACCGAGAACACGATCGGCCTCGTCGCGACGGACCGCTACCGCGTGGCCGTCCGCGAGATCGACTGGGACAACGGGGACAACCCCGCGCCCACCCAGCCGCTCACCGCCCTCGTGCCCGCGCGCACGCTGCAGGAGGTCGGCAAGACCTTCGGCCACTCCGGCACCGTCTCCGTCGCGATCACCAACCGTGACGAGCGCGAGCTGATCGCCTTCACCGCGGACCGCAAGACCGTCACCTCGCTGCTGATCAAGGGCAACTTCCCGCCCGTGAAGCGCCTCTTCCCCGCCTCCGTCGAGAACTACGCGGTCATGTCGACCAGCGACCTCATCGAGGCCACCCGCCGCGTCTCGCTCGTGCTCGAGCGCGAGGCGGCCCTCCGCTTCAGCTTCAGCAGCGACGGCCTCACCCTCGAGGCCATCGGCTCGGAGCAGGCGCAGGCGTCCGAGAGCATCGACGCGATCGTGACCGGCGACGACGTGGTCGTCTCGCTCAAGCCGCAGTTCCTGCTCGACGGCCTCGCCGCCGTCCACTCGGAGTTCGTGCGCATCGCGTTCACGAAGACCGAGAACCCCAACAAGCCCGGCCCCGTCCTGATCACCGCGCAGACCTCGCGGGAGCAGCCCGGCAGCGACAGCTACCGCTACCTGCTCCAGCCCAACCTGCTGCTGCGCTGACCACTCCCCGGATCGCAGAGCCGCGACCGCCCCGCTCCCGACGAGCGCCCGCCCGCCGGACAACGAATCCAGGAAGGTTCACCATGCACATCGGACTCGTCGGCCTCGGCAAGATGGGCGACAACATGCGCTCCCGCCTCCGCTCCAAGGGGCTCGAGGTCACCGGCTACGACCGCAATCCCGACGTCTCGGACGCGGCCTCTCTCGACGAGATGATCGCCGCACTCCCCTCGCCCCGCATCGTCTGGGTGATGGTGCCGGCCGGCGAGATCACCGACGCGGTCGTCAAGGACCTGTCGGAGAAGCTCAGCGAGGGCGACCTCGTCATCGACGGCGGCAACTCCCGCTTCACCGAGGACTTCAAGCACGACGCGCTGCTGAAGCCCAAGGGCATCCACTACATCGACGCGGGAGTCTCCGGCGGCGTCTGGGGACTCCAGAACGGCTACGGCCTGATGGTCGGCGGCCCGAAGGAGCTCGTCGAGTACGCCATGCCCGTCTTCGACGCGCTGCGCCCGGAGGGCCCCCGCGAGGAGGGCTTCGTCCACGTCGGCGAGGTCGGCGCCGGCCACTACGCGAAGATGGTCCACAACGGCATCGAGTACGCCCTGATGCAGGCGTTCGCCGAGGGCTACGAGCTGCTCGAGACCCGCAGCGACATCATCAAGGACGTCACCGGCACCTTCAAGGCCTGGCAGCGCGGCACGGTCGTGCGCTCCTGGCTGCTCGAACTCCTCGTCCGCGCCCTCGAGCAGGACCCGGACTTCAAGAACATCGAGGGCTACGTGCAGGACTCGGGCGAGGGCCGCTGGACCATCGAGGAGGCCATCAACAACGCCGTCCCGGTGCCCACGATCAGCGCCTCGATCTTCGCCCGCTTCGTCTCCCGCCAGGAGGACTCCCCCGCGATGAAGGCCGTCGCAGCGCTCCGCAACCAGTTCGGCGGGCACTCCGTCAAGGCCGTCGACTGAGTCGGCTGGTGAGGACTGCCTCCGGCAGTCCTCACGGCGGTCGGCTTCCGGAGGGGGGCGCGTTCCGCAGGGCCGGTGACGGACGGCGGACTGCGGCCCGCCGCCCCCGTGAGGCAGGGATGCTCTCACGGGGGCGGCGGGCCTCCGGCCGCCTCCACCTCGCTACCGACGTCGGGCGGCGAGCCTTCGGCCGCCTTCACGGGCGGGGACGGGGCTCGGCCGATCATGGTGAGCGAGTAGTGGCCCCGGACGGGCGTATCGGGATCCGCGTCCCGGACGGTTCCGCCGCCGTGCTGGTCGAGTAGCCCGCAGGGGTGTGTCGAGACCGGGGGCGAAGGCCTGGCCGACCGTGGGACAGCGGGCCGCAGGCGCCGGAGCGGGTGGATCGGCCGAGCGAGACGGGCCAGGAGCCCGCAGGGGTGCAGTGAAGGCCCGCGACGACGGGTGGAGGAGAGGAGCGCGACGTGCAGGTGACGCAGCTGGCGCTCAGCGACTTCCGGAACTACGAGTCGGTCGATGTCGAGCTCGTGCCCGGACCGAACCTCTTCGTCGGCCGCAACGGCCAGGGCAAGACGAACCTCGTCGAATCTCTCGGCTACCTCTCCACCCTGGGCTCGCACCGCGTGTCGAGCGACCAGGCGCTCATCCGCGCCGGCCGGGACAGCGCCGTGGTGCGCGCCCGCCTCCGCAACGGCGAGCGCGACCTGCTGGCCGAGGTGCAGATCAACCGCTCCTCCCCCAACCGCGCGCAGATCAACCGCGGCGGGATCAAGCCGCGCGAGCTCCCCCGCTTCTTCTCCAGCGTCCTCTTCGCGCCGGAGGACCTCCTCCTCATCCGCGGCGACCCGTCGGCCCGCCGCCGCTTCCTCGACCAGCTGGTGATCCTCCGCTCCCCGCGGATGAGCGCCGTCCAGGCCGACTACGAGCGGGTGCTGCGCCAGCGCAACTCGCTGCTCAAGTCCGCACGGGCGAGCGGCGTCCGGGACCCCTCGAAGCTCGGGACCCTCGACATCTGGGACGAGCGCCTGATCGCGCTCGGGACCGAGATCATGCAGTCGCGCCTCACCCTGGTGGAGGAGCTGAGCGGACCGGTGCGCGCCGCGTACGAGGCGGTCGCCGGTGCCGACCAGCGTCCGGTGCTCCGCTCCCGCCTGAGCATCGAGGGCGCGGTCGACGACGACGGCGAGCCCGTGGAGCAGCCGGGCGCCGCGTCACCGGCGGCGGGCGAGGGACTGGCGGAGGCGTTCGCGTCCGCGCTGGCCGGGGTGCGCCGCCGCGAGCTCGACCGGGGCGTCTCCCTCGTCGGCCCGCACCGCGACGACGTGCAGTTCGAGCTGAACGCGCTGCCGGCCAAGGGCTACGCCAGCCACGGTGAGAGCTGGTCGTTCGCCCTGGCGCTGAAGCTGGGCGCTGCGGAGCTGCTCCGGCGCGACTCCCCCATGGGCGATCCGGTGCTGATGCTCGACGACGTCTTCGCCGAGCTGGACGCGCGCCGGCGCGAGCGCCTCGCCTCGGTGGTCGCCGACTACGAGCAGGTCCTGATCACCGCGGCCGTCTTCGACGACGTCCCGGAGGCGCTGGCCGCGCACACCGTGCGGATCGAGGCCGGCCGGATCGTCGGCACGGGCGCCGCCGCCGCGCCGATCGCCGTGCCGGAGCCGACCGCACCCGACTCCGCCTCGCCCGATCCGGTGTCCTCCGACTCCCCTCCTCCCGGTCCCGAGTCCTCCCGCTCCTCTTCTCCCGATCCGGTCTCGTCCGACTCCCCTTCTCCTGGTGCCGTCTCCTCCGTCGCGGCCTCCTCCTCGGAGACCGCGTCCCCAGCGCCTGCGTCCACAGATCCCGCGTCCCCGGAGCCGCCCGCCGAGTCGCCCTCGACGATGAAGATCTCGGAGATCGACGGATCCTTGGACTGGCAGTCCTTGAGCTTGCCCGGCATGCCGCCGCCCTCGAGC
>NZ_PSVX01000020.1:0-53634 GCF_002932695.1 Rathayibacter sp. AY1D2
ATCATGACCGAGCCGGGCGGAGCCGCGTGGCGCCAGACCACGTTCTTCCCGTTCTCGACCACCGCGCGCAGGCCGCCGCTCCGCCCGCCCCATCCACCACCGAGCCGGGCGAGGGCTCTGGAGCCGCGCTCGTCGGCTACGGCACCGCCGGCGGACACGTCCAGACCCGCCGCCGCCGACCGGGCGCCACCGCCTCGGCCGCCGCGCCCGCCGCCCGCCCGACGGCCCCGGCCCGGCCCGCCTCCGTGCCGGCCGCCGCCGCGCTCCCCGTCATCGCGAAGCCGCCGATCCGCAAGCTCGCGAAGGACCTCGACGTCGACCTCCTCGAGGTGCAGGCCACCGGCCTCGCCGGCGAGGTCACCCGCGACGACGTCATCCGCCACGCCTCCCAGGCCAGCGTCTTCCGCAACATCCAGACCCCCGCCTGGGGCGACGACCGCGAGGAGCGGATCCCCGTGCGCGGCGTCCGCAAGGCGATCGCCGCCGCGATGTCGACGAGCGCGTTCACCGCGCCCCACGTCAGCGTCTTCGTCGACGTCGACGCGACCCGCACCATGGAGTTCGTCAAGCGCCTCAAGAACTCGCCCGACTTCGCCGGCGTCAAGGTCTCGCCGCTGCTCATCATGGCCAAGGCCATCATCTGGGCCGTCCGCCGCAACCCCACCGTCAACTCCGCCTGGACCGACACCGAGATCGTCGTCCGCCACTACGTCAACCTCGGCATCGCCGCGGCCACCCCGCGCGGACTGCTCGTCCCCAACGTCAAGGACGCCCAGTCGATGAGCCTCCTCGAACTGGCCCAGGCCCTCGAGAAGCTCACCCTCGACGCCCGCGACGGCAAGACCACCGCCGCCGACATGCAGAACGGCACCATCACCATCACCAACATCGGCGTCTTCGGGATGGACACGGGCACCCCGATCCTGAACCCCGGCGAAGTCGCGATCATCGCCCTCGGCACGATCAAGCAGAAGCCCTGGGTCGTCGACGGCGAGGTCCGCCCCCGCTTCGTCACCACGGTCGGCGGCTCCTTCGACCACCGCGTCGTCGACGGCGACGTCGTCAGCCGCTTCGTCGCCGACGTCGCCAGCGTGCTGGAGGAACCGGCGCTGCTGCTCGACTGAGCGGGCGGTGCTCGATTGAGCGGATTCCTCCTTCGTCGTCATCCGTTCCGCGGTCGGCTGTACGAGGTGGGGGCGTGCCGTGGAGCGGGGAGCGTACCGCTACGGCGAATCGCTGGAACGCGATTCGGCGGTGAGCTCGGCGGTGCTCGATCGGGCGGATTCCTCCTTCGTCGTCATCGGCTCCGCGGTCGGCTGTACGAGGTGGGGCGTGTCGTGGAGCGGGGAGCGTACCGCTACGGCGAATCGCTGGAACGCGATTCGGCGGTGAGCTGGGCGGTGCTCGATCGGGCGGATTCCTCCTTCGTCGTCATCCGCTCCGCGGTCGGCTGTACGAGGTGGGGCGTGTCGTGGAGCGGGGAGAGCGGGGGAACGGCAGCGGTCAGCGGGGGGCGACCGCGAAGGAGTGCAGGGCGAGGGCGTCGCTCAGGCGGGCGGCGACGCGGGCGCCGCGGACGCTGGTGCCCTGGGGGTCCAGCGGCGGGCTGACGACGGCGGCGCCGAGGCGGCCGGGAGCGGAGAGGACGAGGGCGCCCGAGACGCTCGACTTGGCGGGGACGCCGACCGCGCGCATCCAGCGGCCCGAGCCGTCGTAGACGCCGCACGTCGCCATGACCGCGACCACGTCGCGCGCGACCGAGGCCGGCACGACCCGCTCGCCGGTCCCCGGGTGCACGCCGCCGAACGCGAGGGTCGCGCCCATCGCGGCCAGGTCGCGGACGTCGACCAGCACGGCGCACGCCCGGGCGTACGCGGAGACGGCGTCGTCGGCGCTGCGATGCAGGGTGCCCTCCGCGCGCATCAGGTGCGCGAGGGCGTGATTCCGGTCGCCGAGGAGGTGCTCGTCGGCGGCGACGCTCTCGTCGACGGAGAGCGGGCGGCCGGCGAAGGCGGAGAGGCCGCGGAGGATCCGCTCGCTCCGGCCGTCGGCGTCGCCCCCGTCGACCAGGGCGGCGGTCAGCAACGCTCCCGCGTTGACCATCGGGTTCGGCGGACGCCCGGTGCCGCTCTCGAGCTTGAGGGCGTCGAAGGCCTCGCCGGTGGGCTCGATGCCGACGCGGTCGAGCGCGTCGCCGCCGGTGTCGAGGAGCGCGAGCGCGAACAGGAACGGCTTCACGGCCGACTGGATGCTGAACCGCGACTCCGCGTCGGCGCTCGCGCGGACGGACCCGTCGGGCAGGACGAGCGCGATCGCGCACAGACCCGGGTCGGCGTCCGCGAGCGCGGGGATGCTGTCGTCGACCTCGCCCCCGTCGTCCGGCAGCACCTCCCGGCGCAGCGCCTCGAGGTCGAAGGCCAGGGGATCGGGGAGGGGGCTCATCCGTCCACTCTGTCAGGGCGGGGAGCCCGTCGCGTCCCGGGCCTCAGACGAGCCCGAACTCCGCGTCCAGCGCGTCCAGCTCCGCGGCGAACGACGCGCGCAGCCTCTCCTTCTCGGCGGCGGGCAGCCAGGAGGCCTCCGCTCCGGTGAGCGCCATCTCGCGCAGCTGACCGGCGGTCGCGCCGATCGGGCCGGCGGCGAGGCGGTACTCGTCGGCGAGCGTGGTCGGGAACATCCCGGGATCGTCGGAGCAGGGCACGACCCGCAGTCCCGCGTCCAGCATCGCCCGGATGGACGCGCGCCGCCAGGGCCGCCAGGAGCGGCGCGAGGTCGTCGAGGCGACGGTGAACACCACGCCCTGCTCGCGGACGCGCTCGACGACGGCGGGGTCCTCGAGGACGAAGTAGCCGTGGTCGATCCGGTCGCAGCCCAGCAGATCGAGGCAGGTCGTCGTGTTGGCCGCGGTCGGGGCGTGCTCGGAGGAGTGGGCGGTCCGGCCCAGGCCGGCCTCCCCGGCGAGGCGGTAGGCGTCGGCGAAGCGCTCGGGCGGACCCGCCGTCTCGAGGTTGTCGAGCCCGATCCCCGCCACGTACTCGTGGGGGTGGCGGACGACCTCGCGGACCAGCTCGAGCGCCTCCTCCCCGCTGCGGCCCGCGGCCTGAGCCGGGACGGTTCCCGACGGGACCCGCGGGTCCGCGCGGCTCCGGGAGGCCGGACGCGGTCCCGCGGGTCGGACGCCGCTACGCCGTGAGCGCGACCGCCGTCCACGAGACGGGCGGGAGGGTCAGCGTCAGCACGCCGTCCTCGAGCGTCGCCGGGGCCTCGCGCAGGCGAACGCGGTTCTGGTCGTCACGCGTGTTCTTCGCGTAGGGGTCCTCGTCGAACAGGGCCACCGCCTCCGCGATGCTCGAGACTCCGAGGCCGCTGACGTCGACGGTGACCTCGATCGGCTCCGTCTGCGACCGGTTCACCAGGAAGACGGCCGCGCGGCCCTCGTCGACAGTGGCGACGGAGTCGATGAGCGGAGCGTCGCCGTGGCGGGCGGTCGAGTAGGTCCCCGCGTCGATCCGGGGGCGCAGCACCGAGCCGGAGGCCAGGCGCGCGGTGGTCGAGAACGGGAAGAACGTGGTCTGGCGCCACGCGGCTCCGCCCGGCTCGGTCATGATCGGCGCGATCACGTTGACGAGCTGCGCGAGGGAGGCGGAGGTGACCCGGTCGGAGTTCTTCAGCAGCGTGATCATCAAATTGCCGAGGACGACGGCGTCGGCGACGGAGTAGACGTCCTCGAGCAGGCGCGGGGCGTAGGCCCACTCGCGGGTGCTCTGGTCGCCCTCGGCGTCGGCCTTCTCCTTGGCCTGCCACTCCTCGAGGTACCAGACGTTCCACTCGTCGAAGGAGAGCTTGATGTCCTTCGTCTTCTTGAGCTTGAACTTCACGTGGTCCACCGTCGCTGCGACGGTGGCGATGAAGTACTCCATGTCGAGGGAGGAGGCGAGGAAGGAGCCGAGGTCTCCGTCGTACTCCTGGTAGTAGGCGTGGCACGAGACGTACTCGACGTCGTCGTACGCGTACTCGAGGACCACGCGCTCCCACTCGCCGAAGGTCGGCATCGACGAGCTCGACGAGCCGCAGACGACCAGCTCGAGCGAGGGGTCGGCGATCTTGAGGGCCTTGGCGGTGCGGGAGGCGAGCTTGCCGTAGTCGTCGGCGCTCATGTGGCCGACCTGCCAGGGGCCGTCCATCTCGTTCCCGAGGCACCACATGCGGATGTCGTAGGGCTCGGTCCCGCCGTTGGCGATGCGCTGGTCGGCGAGAGCGGTGCCGGCCGGCCCGTTGGCGTACTCGAGGACGTCGAGCGCCTCGAGGACGCCGCGGGTGCCGAGGTTGACGGCGTACATGATCTCGCTGCCGGTCAGCTCCGCCCACTTCGCGAAGTCGTCCAGCCCGACCTCGTTGGTCTCGAGCGAGTGCCAGGCCAGGTCGCGGCGGCGGGGGCGCTCGGAGCGCGGGCCGACGCCGTCCTCCCAGCGGTAGCCCGAGACGAAGTTGCCGCCGGGGTAGCGGATCGTCGTGGTGCCCAGCTCCTTGACCAGCTCGACCACGTCGAGGCGGAAGCCGTCCTCGTTCGAGGCGGGGTGGCCGGGCTCGTAGATGCCGTCGTACACGCAGCGGCCGAGGTGCTCGACGAACGAGCCGAAGAGGCGCGGAGTGACGGGGGCGACGACCGCGGCGGGGTCGAGGCTGATGCGCGCGGTGGCGGCGGGGGCGTCGGTCATGAGGGCCTTTCGGGCTTCGGGCTCCCGCAGCGGGCTCGGCGGCGAGCGGTCTTTCTAACGTTGTACACGATGGTCCGCCCCGGCTCGGCCGCTGTCAAGAGCGGCACCGGCCCCCTCCTGCCTCGCTGCTCGCCGCTGCCGACGGCGGCAGACCTTTTCGATCGTCGCGTCTCCCCGCCGCCGCTCAGCGCACCTGTGCTCGACTGGGCGGGTGCCCTCCTCCGATGCCGTCACCGACGCCTGCTCCGAGCTCGCCGACCGCGCCGACGCCCTCGCGGCGTCGCATCCCCGCCCGCGCGCGTTCCTCGCGGCCGTCGCGAAGGACGTCGCCGGCATCCGCAGCGCTCCGCTCGGCGCCCTCGACCTGGCGCACGGCGGCCGCAACCGGGTCCGGGGGAAGGGCTTCCGCCGCCCCTACGACGACGGCACCCGCGGCCAGGCCCGCCACTTCGCCGGCGTCGCGGGCGCCACGCTGTACCTCGGCGGCCCGCTCGCGCACCTGTTCCTCCGTACCGTCGGCGGCGACGTCCGCGGCTCGGCCGACGACCGGCTGACGACGCGGGCCGTGGAGTGGAGCCGGCTCCTCCGCCGCGGCGAGCTGGCCGTCGCGGACGCGGGCGCGTGGATCCGCCGCGAGATCTGCGGCAGCGGGACCTGCGCCTAGGCCCCGGCCGACGCCCGGCCGACCGGCGGGTCCTCCGCGATCGGACGGCCCGCGGTCGACTCCCGGGCGACCACGGTGAACGCCGCCTCGTGGAGCGTCCCCGGGCCGGTGCGGGTGCCCTCGATCCGGGCCTGCAGCACCTCGACCGCGGTCCGCGCGATCTCGTCGCGCCCCGAGTCCACGCTGGAGAGGCTGGGGGAGGAGTAGCCCGCCTCGTCGATGTCGTCGAAGCCGATCACCGCCACCTCCTCGGGGACGCGGACCCCCGCCTCCTGGAGCGCGCGGACCGCGCCGAGCGCGAGGGTGTCGTTGAGCGCGAACACGGCGTCGAAGTCGAGCCCGGAGGCGAGCACGCGGCGCATCGCCTCGGCGCCGCCGGAGCGCCGCCACGGGCCCGAGACGCCGATCATCCGCTCGTCGTAGGCGATACCGGCCTCGGCGAGCGCGGCGCGGTAGCCCTCGAGGCGGAGCGACGCCGAGCTGACAGCGGCGTCGGGGTGCGTCCCGAGCGCCACGATCCGGCGCCTTCCGGAGGCGAGCAGGTGCGCGGTGGCCGCGTGCGCCGCCGCAGTGTTCTGCATGGTGACGTGGTCGACCAGCCCGGTGAAGATCCGCTCGCCGAGCAGCACCAGGGGGAAGCCGACCGCGAGTGCGTCCTCGTCGGCGAGGCCCAGCGGGCTGAAGAGCAGGCCGTCGGTGAGCTGCCGGCGCTCGCTCGCCAGGACGCTCCGCTCGCGCTCGGGGTCGCCGCCGGTCTGCTCGATCAGCACCGTCAGGCCGCGCTCGTCGGCGGCGCGCATCACGCTGTCGGCGAGCTCGGCGAAGTAGGGGAGGCTCAGCTCCGGCAGGGCGAGGCCGATCACGCCGGTGCGGCCGCGGCGCAGGCTCCGCGCGGAGAGGTTGGGGCGGTAGCCCAGCTGCGCGATGGCCGCCTGCACCCGGGAGCGGGTGGCCGGGCGCACGTGCGGATAATCGTTGATCACGTTCGAGACGGTCTTGATCGAGACGTCGGCGGCGCGGGCGACGTCGTGCAGCGTGACGGCCACGGTCCTCCCTCCGCTCGGCCCTCACGCTACCCCGGGGCTCCGCTCCGGCCTGTCGCGGATCGACGCCGGGGCGGCGTGCGGGCGGAGCGCGCCGCCGGAGCAGGACGCGCCCCGCGGCCGATCAGGTGTACCAGCTGGGCTCGGGGACGGTGTCGAGCAGGGCGAAGACGCCGACCTCGCGGCGCTTGTAGGGCAGCGGATCGTGCAGGGAGTGGGTGCGGAGGTTCCGCCAGTAGAGGTCGAGTCCGACCGAGCTGGCGGAGGCGCGGGCGCCGGTCAGCTCGAAGACGCGGGTCGCCGTCGCGAGGCCGTCCTCCACGATCCGCGCCTTGGCCGCGGCGATCCGCACGGCGATCTCGCCGCGGCGCCGAGGCGTCAGCTCCTCGCGCGGAGCGTGCAGCGCGGCCGAGAGCGCGGCCCCCGTCGCGTCGATCAGCGCCTCGTCGGCCCAGAGCCGGGACTGCAGGTCGCCGTATCCCTCGAGCACGTACCACTCGTCGCCGGCGCGCTCCTTGTCGTCGCCGCCGTACGGCCAGGCCCGGGTGCGCTCGCGGGTGTACTGCGCCGCGCGCTCGAGCGCTCCCTGCGCGATGCCGAGGTAGAACTCGGCGAAGACCTGCTGGATGACGGGCACGTTGAGGGTGTTGTAGACGAGCGGACGGTAGACCTTGTCGACGAAGCCGGCCGCCGCCGCCCACGGCACGCGGACGCCGCGGATCTCGACGGAGCCGGACTCGGTGAGCCGCTGGCCGAGGCTGTCCCAGTCGCGGCCGAAGACGATCCCCTCCTGATCGGTGGGGACGATCGCGAAGAGGTGGGTGTCCGTCCCCTCGAGCACCCCCTCGAGCACGGTCAGGTCGCTGACCACACCGCCGGTCGAGAACGACTTGCGGCCGGTGAAGACCAGCTCGTCGCCCTCCTCCCGCACGGTGAGGTCGGAGTCGCGCGGGTTCACCGCGCCTCCGTAGAGGAGGTCCCCCTCGGTCGCGAGCTGCTCCACCGCGATGATCTGCTCAGGGGTCCCCACGAGGCGGGCCGCCCAGGCCCAGAGGTAGTGGTAGCCGAGCAGCTGGCCGATCGAGCCGTCGCCGCGCGCGACGGTGCGGACGACGCGGAGGGCGGTGGTCCACTCCTGGGCGCCGCCGCCGTGCTCGGCGGGCCCGAGCAGCGTGACGAGGCCGGCCGCCTTGAGCAGGGCGACCTCGGCGAAGGGGGCGGCGCCGGCGCGGTCGCGCTCGAGGGCGTCGGTCGCGAGCACGACGGCGACCTCCTCGGCGCGGACGAGCCAGGCGTCAGGGGAGTCGGGCCGGGGTGCGGCCGACCAGTGCTCGGCGGCGGCGCCGATCGTCGTCGCGGCGTCGGCGCCGGCGGTCGTGGGTGCGGTGGTGGTCACGGTGTCCTCGTCTCGTCGGGGGGCGGTGTGCAGCGACTGTGCCAGGGGCGAGGTGTCCGGAGCGAGGCGCGTGTCGCCCCGTGTCCGCGTGTGTCCGCGGATGACCGGCGGGCGCCTCTGCACGATTTTGACAATCGTTATCAATAGCCGTTAGCGTGGGGGCACCCGCCCGGCCCCTGACCCAGATCGGCTCACCGTGAAGACCCGCCTCCTCGCCCTCACCGCCCTCCTCGGCGGCACCGCGCTCGCCCTGAGCGGCTGCTCCGGAGCGGGCAGCGCCTCCGACAGCTCCGCCGCCGCCGCCGCGGGCGGGCCCGTGAAGGTCGTCGCGTCGACGAACGTCTACGGCGACCTCGTCTCGAGCATCGGCGGCGACCTGGTCGAGGTGACCAGCATCATCGACAGCCCGGACAAGGACCCGCACGAGTACGAGGCCACCGCCCGCGACCAGCTCGCCGTGTCCGGCGCGACCCTCGTGATCGAGAACGGCGGCGGCTACGACCACTTCCTCGACACCATGATCAGCGCGGCCGGCACCGAGGCCCCCGTCATCACGGCGACCGTGATCGCCGGCCTGGAGGACGTCCACGACCACGCGGAGGAGGAGGAGTCGGAGGGCGGGCACGAGCACGCGGAGTTCAACGAGCACGTCTGGTACGACCTCTCGGTGATGAAGGAGGTCGCGGGGCGGATCGGCGACGAGCTCGCCGCGCTCGACCCCGACAACGCCTCCGCCTACTCCGCCAATCTCGCCACCCTCGACGAGGGGCTCGACGCCCTGATCGCCCGCGAGGGCGAGCTGAAGGGCACGCTCTCCGGCCGCTCCATCGCGATCACCGAGCCCGTCCCGCTGTACATGACCGATGCGCTCGGCCTGACCGACGCGACTCCCGAGGCCTTCAGCGAGGCGGTCGAGGAGGGCACCGACGTCCCCGCGACCACGCTCCAGGAGACGCTGGCGCTGTTCTCCGGCAAGGCCGTCGACGCGCTGATCTACAACGAGCAGACCGAGGGCGCGCAGACGGACGCGGTGCTCGACGCCGCGAAGGCCGCCGGGATCCCGGCCGTCCCCGTCACCGAGACGCTGCCCGAGGGCGACGACTACACCGGCTGGATGACCGCCAACCTCGACGCGATCGAGGGAGCCCTCTCCCAGTGAGCCACGACTCCCCGACCAGGCCCGTCTCCCCGGAGGCGGGCCCTTCGGCGTCCGTGCTGCGGCTGCGCGGCGCCGGCCTCCGCTTCGGCGACCGCGAGCTGTGGAGCGGCGTCGACCTCGACGTGCGCGCCGGCGAGTTCGTCGCGGTGCTCGGCGCGAACGGCTCCGGCAAGACGAGCCTCCTGCGCGCGGTGCTCGGCCAGCAGCAGCTGAGCGCGGGGGAGCTGCAGGTGCTCGGCGAGCCCGTGCACCGCGGCAACCGGCGCATCGGCTACATCCCGCAGCAGAAGCTCGCCGACGAGGGCACGCCGCTGCGCGCGCGCGATCTGCTCGGGCTCGGGATCGACGGCCACCGGTTCGGCCTGCCCCTGCCCTCCCGCTCCCGGCGCGCGGCCGTCGACGCGCTGCTCGAGGCCGTCGGCGCCACCGCCTTCGCCGACGCCCCCATCGGCAGCCTGTCCGGCGGCGAGCAGCAGCGCGTCCGCGTCGGCCAGGCGCTCGCGGGCGACCCGGCGCTCCTGCTCTGCGACGAGCCGCTGATCGCGCTCGACCTCGCCCACCAGCGGGCGGTCAGCGAGCTGATCGACCGGCACCGCCGCGAGCGGAACCTCGGCGTCCTCTTCGTCACGCACGACGTGAATCCGGTGCTCGGCATGGTGGACCGCGTGCTCTACCTCGCCGGCGGCCGGTTCCGGATCGGCACCCCCGACGAGGTCCTGCGCTCGGAGGTGCTCAGCGAGCTCTACGACGCACCCGTCGACGTGATCCGCGCCCGGGGCCGGGTCATCGTGGTCGGCGCCCCCGACCACTCGCACGTGCACGAGCACGAGGAGGGGCAGTCGTGACGGACGTCTGGTCGCAGATCTTCGACTTCTCGGACTACAGAGCGCTGCTGTCGCTGCTGATGAACTCGGTGATCGCCGGCGCGGTCCTCGGAGTGGTCGGCGGGCTCATCGGCGTCTTCGTGATGTCGCGCGACATGGCCTTCGCGGTCCACGGCATCAGCGAGCTCTCGTTCGCGGGGGCGTCCGCGGGGCTGCTGCTGGGCGTCGGCGTCGTCGAGGGATCGATCGTCGGCTCGCTGATCGCGGCCGTCCTGATCGGCGTGCTCGGCTCGCGCGCCCGCGACCGCAACTCGATCATCGCGGTGCTGATGCCCTTCGGACTCGGCATCGGCATCCTCTGCCTGGCCCTCTACCCGGGCCGCAGCGCGAACAAGTTCGGCCTGCTCACCGGGCAGATCGTCGCGGTCGACGACCCGCAGCTCGGGTGGCTGATCGGCATCTCGGTGGTCGTCCTCGTCGGTCTCGCGCTGATCTGGCGCCCCCTCACCTTCGCGAGCGTCGACGCCGACGTGGCGGCCGCGCGCGGCATCCCCACCCGGGCGCTCTCGATCGCGTTCATGCTCCTGCTCGGCCTCGCGGTCGCCGTCTCGGTGCAGATCGTCGGCTCGCTGCTCGTGCTCGCGATCCTGGTGACGCCGGCGGCCGCGGCGCTGCGACTGTCCGCCTCGCCGGTGGTCGTGCCGCTGCTGAGCGTGCTCTTCGCCGTCGGCGCGCTGGTGGGCGGCATCCTGCTCGCGCTGGGCGGATCGATCCCGATCAGCCCCTACGTGACGACGATCTCGTTCGCGATCTACGCGGTCTGCCGGATCATCGGCCGCAAGGGCGTCCGGCGCTCCCGGCTCGCCGTCGGCGGGGGGCGGTAGCGTGGCCCGGGTCGTGCGGAGTGGAGGTGGTCCAGTGGTCAAGCGCAACACGTGGCAGCGCGAGGCGGTGCGCGAGGCCCTCGGGCGTCGCGAGGACTTCGTCAGCGCCCAGGGCCTGCACAGTGCGCTGCACGCCTCCGGCTCGCCGATCGGGCTCGCGACGGTCTACCGCGCGCTCTCGGACCTGGCCGTGGAGGGCGAGGCCGACTCGCTGCAGTCGCCCGAGGGCGAGAGCCTCTACCGCGCCTGCACGCCGGGGACGCACCACCACCACCTGATCTGCCGCCGCTGCGGGCTGACGGTCGAGATCGCGGCCGACGAGGTCGAGGAGTGGGCGCGCTCGGTCGCGTCGCAGAACGGCTTCACGGACGCGCACCACGTCGTGGACGTCTTCGGGCTCTGCGCCGCCTGCACCGCGGAGCTCGCCGAGGCCTGAGGGTGGTCCGGCCGGAAGCCCGTCCGCGGGCGACCCTGGCCCGGCGTTCGGCTCAGGCCGGGAGGAACACGCCGATCGACCGGTCCTTCACCACGGAGCCGGCGGGCAGCACCCGCCCGCTCATCGCGAGGTAGACGCCCGGCGGCAGCAGCTGCACGGCGGCCACCGCGGTGCCGAGGTTGAACGCGGCGTCGCTGTCGAGCATCCGTGCGGGCTGCATCGCGCCGGTGAGGACGACCACCCGATCGCGGACGACGCCGAGGGCCTCGGCCGTCGCGGTCATCGTGTCGGTGCCGTGGGTGAGGACGATCCGGTCCTCCTCGGCGGCGAGCACCCGCTCGCGGATGAGGGCCCGATCGGCGTCGTCGAGCTCGAGGCTGTCCTTGGCGAGGACCTCCTCGACGCGGAACTCGAGCGTGGTGAGCACCGGGGCGAGCAGGCGCGGCACCATCGGGGCGCCGATCTCGAGCTCGCCCGCGAGCGAGTACTCCTTGTCGACGGTGCCACCGGTGGTGAGGACGAGGATGCGGTCAGTCACGCGATCAGACTAGGCGCCGCCTCCGACACCGGCACGTTCGTGCGCACTGGCCGCGCCACGGCGGCGGCGGCGGCCCGCATCGGGAACGATGGAGCGCATGACATCCTCCTCCCCGTCCCTCCTCCGCACCGGCGCCAAGGTGCTCCTCGGCTCCGCCCTCCTCTTCGCGGGGGTGAGCCACCTCACCCGCAAGCGGGAGGAGTTCCAGGCGCAGGTGCCCGAGTGGGTGCCGCTGGACAAGGACGCGGTCGTGCTCGCCTCGGGCGTGGTCGAGATCGGCCTGGGCGCCTCGCTGGTGCTCGCGCGCCGACGGGCGCCGCTGGTCGGAGCCGCGGCCGCCGCCTTCTTCACCGCGATCTTCCCGGGCAACGTCTCGCAGTGGGTGACGCGGACGAGCGCCTTCGGCCTCGACACCGACCGCAAGCGCGCCGTGCGCCTCGCGTTCCAGCCGCTGCTGGTGGCGTGGGCGCTCTGGTCGACCCGTCGTCCGCGGGGCTGATCCCACTCGGCTGATCCCGCTCGCCGGGCGGCACGACGCCGGCCGTGAGCGCGTGCCGCCCGCCTCGGAGGATCCTCCTTAGCCGCCGCCCTGCTGCGCCTCGGCCAGCAGCGGCGCGAGCAGCTCCTCGATCCGGCGCCGCGCCCCCTCGGCGTCGCCCGCGGCGATCGCCTCGACCAGCTCGGCGTGCTGGCGGGCGTGCACGTCCTCCTCGCCGACGACGTCCTCCTCCAGCACCGACTCGAACATGCCGGTGAGGCCGTCGTAGAGCTCGACGAACAGGTCGTTGTGGGTCGCGACGACGACGGCCCGGTGCAGCGCGGTGTCCGCGGCGATCCGCTCGGCGAGCTCCGGCGCCTCCCACGAGCGGGCCCGGCGGGCCAGCAGGGCACGGAGGGCGGCGACGTCCTCCCCGGTGCGGCGCTCGGCCGCCAGCGCGGCCGTCGCCCCGTCGATCGCGAACCGCAGCTCGAGGCCCTCCCGGCGGGCGGCGCTCGGGATGCGGCGGCGCAGCGACTCGGCGAGCTGCGAGCGCGCGGTGACGAACGTGCCGCGCCCCTGCTCCCGCCGCACGAGGCCCGCCTGCACGAGGGCCTGGACGGCCTCGCGGACGGAGTTGCGTCCGGCGCCGGTCCAGCGGGCGAGCTCGGCCTCCACCGGGATCCGCTCGCCGACGGCCCAGCGGCCGGAGCGGATCTCCTCGTGGAACAGCGCCGTGACGTGGTCGATCACGCTCTCGCGCTGGAACGGCGCCGCGGGGCTAGACTCGCCAGGATTCATCCCATCATCCTATCTCTCGGGGACTCCATGACCGCAGCACCGACGCTCCGCGCCACCGCCCTCCTGGCCCTCGCCGCCATCGCGATCACCGCGCTGAACCTCCGCACCGCCGTCACCGGCTTCAGCCCGCTGCTCGACACGATCGGCGCCGATCTCGGCTTCGGGCCCTCGCTCTACGGGGCGCTGGGGACGATCGTCACCGCCTCCTTCGCCGTCTTCGGCTTCGTCGCCGCGGCCGTCTCGCGCCGGATCGGCCTGGAGCGCACGCTCGCGATCGCGACGCTGGTGACCACACTGGGCATCGCCCTCCGCGCGCTCAGCCCGAGCCCGGTCGCTCTGGTGCTCTCGACCGTCGTCGCCTTCGCGGGCGTGGGCACCACGAACGTGCTCATCGTGCCGATCGTGAAGCGGTACTTCGCCGAGCGGATCAAGACGGTCAGCTCGCTCTACCTGGCGCTGCTGCAGGTGGGCCAGTTCGTCGCTCCGCTGGTCGCGGTGCCGCTGGCCTCGACGGCGGGGTGGCGCTGGGCGATCGGGATCTGGGCCGTGATGACGGCCGCGGCGTGCCTGCTCTGGGCGGCGCTCGCGGCCCGCGGAGGAGGCGGGGCGGCTCCGGCCGCCGCCGGCGGCCGCGTGGACGGGGCCTGGCGCACGCCGCTGCTCTGGGCGATGGTGCTGATGCTCGGGATGACCGGTCTGCACACCTACGGGATCATCACCTGGCTGCCGACGATCCTCGTCGACGCGGGCGCGGATCCGGCGCAGGGCGGGGCGCTGCTGGCGCTGTTCTCGATGTTCGGCCTCGCCGCCGCCTTCGTGGTGCCGCCGCTGACGCTGGGGATGCGCAACCCGGTCGTGGTCGTGCTGGTGTGCTGCGCGCTGCTCGCGGTCGGCTACGCCGGCCTCATCGTCGCTCCGCTGGAGGGAGCCGTGGCGTGGGTGGTCTGCCTCGGGCTCGGCGTCAGCACGTTCCCGATGACGCTGACGCTCGTGAACGCGCGGACGCGGACGACCACCGGCTCCTCGACCCTCTCCGGCGCCACGCAGGGGCTCGGCTACGGGCTCGCCTGCCTCGGTCCGCTGCTGATCGGCGTGCTCTACGAGGCGCAGGGGGACTGGGGCGGCGCGTACGCGCTGCTGTTCGCCGGAGTGGCGGTGCTGCTGGTCAGCGGGATCGTCGCGTGCCGTCCGCGGTTCCTCGAGGACGAGGCGGCGCTCCGCCGGGCCTGAGCGGCGGCGCTCAGCGCGACGCGGCCGGAGCGAGCGCGGAGACGATCCGCCCCAGCCCGAAGCGCCAGGCGCTCTCCACATCGCCGCCGAGGGTGAAGGCGCCGGTGATCTCCATCCCGATGAACCCCGTCGCCCAGGCGGTCAGCGTGCGCGCCGCCTCGAGGGCGTCCTCCTCGCCCGCCAACTGCGCGGTGAGGTCCAGCAGGCGGGCGCTCGCCGCGTCGCGGTACTCCTGGGCGGCGACGGGCGTGCCGGGAGCGGGGGCCATCACGAGGAGGAACGCGGCCGGCCGCTCGTGGCCGAAGGCGCGGAGGCGGTCGGCGAGCGCGGCGGCGTCCGGGGCGTCGGCGAGGCGGTCGGCGAGCACGGTCAGGGCGTCCGCGGCGACGAGGCGGATCAGCGTCTCGCGTCCCTCGACGCGCTTGTAGAGGGAGGGGGCGCGGACTCCGACGCTCTGCGCGACGGCCTGCATCGTGACCCCGGCGAGCCCGTCGCGCTCGAGGAGCTCGCCGGCGGCGCGCACGATCGCCTCGAGGGAGGTGCGGTCGGGAGTGGGCATGGACCGAGTATAGCTATTGACAGTAGCCATGATGGCTAACTAGCGTAGCCATCATGGAACTCGGACCCCACCTGCGCCGCATCGGCACCGACATCGTCGCCGTCCACCTCGTCCACACCGACGAGGGCGTCACGCTCATCGACGCCGGCCTGCCCGGTCTCTGGCCGGAGCTCCTGGCCGAGCTGCGCGCGATGGGCCGCACCCTCGACGACGTGCGCGGCGTCGTGCTGACCCACGGCGACTCCGACCACGTGGGCTTCGCCGAGCGCCTGCGCCGCGACCACGGCGTGCCGGTCCACGTGCACGCCGCCGACGCCGAGCGGGCGAAGGGCGGGGCGAAGCCGAGGACCGCGACACCGCGGCTGCGCGTCCTGCCGCTCCTCGGCTTCGCGGCCTACGCGCTGCGGAAGGGCATCGCGACGGTCCCGCCGCTCACCGAGGTCGTCGAGGTGCACGACGGGCAGACGCTCGACCTGCCGGGCGCTCCCCGCGTGATCGCGCTCCCGGGTCACTCCCCGGGGAGCATCGCCGTGCACGTGCCGCTGGCCGACGCGGTCTTCGTCGGCGACGGGCTGACCACCCGCCACGTGCTCACCGGCCGCACGGGTCCGCAGCCCGCGCCCTTCACCGACGAGCCGGAGCAGGCGCTCGCGTCGCTCCGGGCGCTCCTGCCCACCGGGGCGCGCTGGGTGGTCCCGGGCCACGGAGCGCCGTGGAGCGGCGGGATCGAGGCGGCGGTCCGGCTGGTCGAGAGCGCCTGAGGCCCTTAGCCGCTCAGGAGGCGGGGACGAGCTTCCAGCGGTCGGCGAGGATCTCGAGGCCCTTGTCGAAGGTCGCCGACCACGCCGTGACGTCGTGGGCGCTGTCCGGCACCTCGAGGTAGGTGGCGCTCATGCCGGCGGCGACGGCCGCGGCGTAGACGGTCTTCGCTCCGGGGAGGAACGAGGTGTCCTCGGCGCCGACTCCGAAGATCGCGACGGTGCCGGTGTAGGGGGCGTTCTCCGCGAGGACGTTCACCGGCTTCGCGGCCTCGTAGGCGGCCTCGTCTCCGCCGAACCCCTGCGCGACCGTCGCCGCCTCGCTGCCGAGGGTCGGCGCGAGCTCGCCCGAGGCGTCGACGATGTTGCCGAAGAGCGACGGGTGGCCGGCGCCGAGCTGGATCGAGCAGGTCCCGCCCTGCGAGAGGCCGCCGATCGCCCAGTGCTGCGCGTCGCCGAGCACCGGGAGGTTCGCGCGGATCCAGTTCGGGACGTCGACGGTGAGGTAGGTGGCGGACTTCCCGAGCGGCGAGTCGACGCACATCGGGTTCCTGTCCGGATCGCCCAGCTGGTCGGGCGACACGACGATCGGCGCGAGGCCGGCGTGCGCGGCGGCGTAGGCGTCGAGGGTCTGCTGGAACTTCTCGGTCGAGAGCGGATCGGAGGGCGACCCCGGCTGCCCCGAGAGCATGATCATCACCGGCAGCAGCGGCGGGGTCGCGGTGAGGGCCGCGGGCGGGAGGTAGACCACGGCGTCGCGGGCCGGGAAGCCCGACGCGGTGGCGGGGATGGCGACCGTCGAGACCGAGCCGACGGCGGGCATCCCGGCCGGGGCCGTCCAGGTCGCGAGGTCCGAGTGCGGTCCGTCCGCGGCGGCGACCGGCACGGAGGAGTCGGAGTACGCGCTGATCCCGAGCGCGCTGCGCACCGTGGGGTACTGGCCGAAGTCGATGTTGACGGTCATCGCGGCCGCCGCGACGACGAGCACTCCGGCCGCGAGCGATGCGAGAACCCCCCGCGCGCGGCGGCGGGCGATCGCGTGCCCGAGGACGACCAGGGCGACGCCCAATCCGCCGATCCCGAGGCCGATCGCGACCCGGGTGACCGGCGTGAAGTCGACGCCGAACGGGCCGTCGGGCCCGTCGACGAGGGCGGCCAGGGCGGCGCCGCCGATCAGGCCCAGGAGGAGGACCGCGACGGCGATCCCGCCGCGTCGGGAGCGCCCGCGGCGGGGAGCGCGGACGTGGGCGGCGAGCAGGAGGAGGAGCGCTCCGATCGCGAGCACGTAGACGGCGACGACGAGGGGGCCGGAGACGAGGCTCAGGTCGAGGAGAGAGGTCATGCGTCGATCCGGTCGGAGGGTGCTCGGGCGGGCGTCAGTCTGGCGGCGGTCTCTGGAGGAGAGCCGGGAGCTGTCGGGAGCGATTCTCCTCCCCGGGCGCGGATCCACCGAGCTCTCCACCGATCAGGCGCAACCCCGCGCGCCGCGCCGCCGCTCCCGCCTAGCGTGGGACTCCCGACGCACACCGCGCCCTCACGAAGGAGCCCGCACCATGACGCAGCACCCCCGCCTCGAGACCTCCTCCCGCGAGGCCCGCGCATGAGCCGCGGAGTCGCCGTCGTCACGGGCGGCACGGCCGGGCTCGGACGCGCCACGGTCCGCGAGCTCGCCTCCCGCGGCTGGGACGTCGCCGTGCTGGCGCGCGGCGAGGACGGACTGGCGGCCACGGTCGCCGAGATCGAGCAGAAGGGCCGGCGCGGGCTGGGCATCCCGACCGACGTGGCCGACCGCGAGGCCGTCGAGTCGGCGGCCGACCGGGTCGAGGCCGAGCTCGGCCCGATCGAGCTGTGGGTCAACGACGCGATGGTCGGCGTCTTCGGCGAGTTCCTCTCGACCGAGCCCGCCGACTTCGAGCGCGCCGTGGGCGTCAACTTCTTCGGCTTCGTCAACGGCACCCGCGCAGCCCTCTCCCGGATGACCCCGCGCGACCGCGGGCACGTCATCCAGGTCGGCTCCGCCCTCGCGCACCGGGGCATCCCGCTGCAGGCCGCGTACTGCGCCTCCAAGTTCGGCGCCCGAGGCTTCACCGAGGCCGTCACCGCGGAGCTGCTGCACGCGAAGAGCCGCGTGCGCCTGTCCGAGGTCGACATGCCGGCGCTCAACACCATCCAGTTCAACTGGGTGAAGTCGCAGCTGCCGCACCACCCGCAGCCCGTGCCGCCGATCTACGAGCCCGAGGTGGGTGCGATCGCGATCGCCGACGTAGCCGACAAGCCGCGCCGCCGCACCTGGGTCGGCGAGCCGACCGCGGGCACCATCCTCGGCGACCGCTTCGCCGGGCGCTTCATGGACTGGTACCTCGCCCGCAGCGCCTTCGACGGTCAGCAGGCCCCCGACAAGACGGAGCCGATGCTGCCGAACAACGTCTACGAGCCGGTCCCCGGCGATCACGGCGCCCGCGGCCTCTTCAGCGACCGCGCGCACACCATGACGCCCCAGATCTGGATGATCCGCCACCGCGCCCTGAGCTACGCGGGGGCCGCCGCGGCCCTCGCCGCCGGCGCCGCGGGCGTCGTCTCGGCCCTGCGGAGGAAGTGACCGTGGTCGACGCCGTCGTCATCGGGGCGGGGCCCAACGGCCTCGCCGCCGCGGTCACGCTCGCGCGGGCCGGGCTCTCGGTCACCGTGCTCGAGCGCAACGAGACGATCGGCGGCGGCGCGCGCACGGCGGAGCTGACGCTGCCCGGGTTCCACCACGACGTCTGCTCGGCGGTGCACCCGATGGCGCTCGCGTCCGGCTTCTTCCGCGCCTTCGGGCTCGACCGGCGCATCGAGCTGGTCGTCCCCGAGATCTCGTACGCGCATCCTCTCGACGGCGGCCGCGCGGGCATCGCCTACCGCGACCTCGACCGCACGGCCGAGGCGCTGGGGCGCGACGGAGCGGCGTGGCGCGCCCTGATGGGACCTCTCTCCGAGCGGGCCGACCGCGTCGCGGGCTTCACCAACGACGCGCTGCTGCGGATCCCGACGGACCCGAGCGTGCTGATCCGCTTTGGACTGCGGGTGCTCGAGCAGGGCACCCCGGTGTGGAACCTGCGCTTCCGCGAGGACGTCGCCCCGGCGATGTTCTCCGGGGTCGCCGCGCACTCGATCCGCCCGATGCCGAGCCCGTCGACGGCCGCGGCCGCCCTAGCGCTCGGCGCCTACGCCCACGCGCGCGGCTGGCCGGTGCCGATCGGAGGCAGCCAGTCGATCGTCGACGCGCTCGCCGACGACCTCCGGGCGCACGGCGGCACCATCGAGACCGGCGTCGAGGTGACCTCGCTCTCCGAGCTGCCCCCGGCCCGCGCCGTGCTCGTCGACGGCACGCCGACGGCGCTGCTCGCGATGGCGGGGGACCGGCTGCCCCCGGCGTACGCCGCGGCCCTCCAGCGCTTCCGCTACGGCAACGGCGTGGCCAAGGTCGACTTCGCCCTCGACGGGCCGGTGCCGTGGACGAACCCGGAGCTCGCCGGCGCAGGCACGTTGCACGTGGGCGGCAGCCGCGCCGAGATCGCGGCCGCCGAGCGCGACGTGAAGCGCGGCCGGCACAGCCGCAGCCCCTACGTGCTGGTGGCGCAGCCCTCGATCGTCGATCCGACCCGGGCGCCCGAGGGCAAGCACGTCCTCTGGGCGTACACGCACGTCCCCCGGTACTCGCCCGCCGACCAGCAGGAGGCGATCACCGCCCAGATCGAGCGCTTCGCCCCCGGGTTCCGCGACCGCGTGATCGGCGCCTCCTCGATGACCGCCCGCGACATGCAGGCCTACAACCCGAACTACCTGGGCGGGGACATCGCCGCCGGAGCCGCGAGCGTCGCGCAGCTGCTCTCGCGCCCGGTCCCCACGACCGACCCGTGGCGGACGCCCGCGAAGGGGCTCTACCTCTGCTCCTCGTCCACCCCGCCCGGGCCGGGCGTGCACGGCATGGCCGGCTGGCACGCCGCCCGCAGCGCGCTGCGGCACGAGTTCGGGGTGCGCGAGTCGCCCGACCTGTCGCCGGAGGCGCACCCGGCCTGAGCCGCCGCCGATGCGCTGCGCCCGTCGCCGCCCCCGGCCTGCCAGGCTGAGGGACGGCGCCGCCACGCGCCCCACCACCACTCGAAGGAGCCCGCGATGTCCCGCACCACCCGCGTCGTCCACTGCCCGCCCGAGTCAGTCTTCGCGGTGCTCGCCTCCGGCTGGCTGTTCCCGAGCTGGGTCGTCGGCGCGTCGCGGATGCGGAAGGTCGACGCCGACTTCCCGCACGTGGGCTCGCAGCTGCACCACTCCTTCGGCCTCTGGCCGCTCGTGATCGACGACCGCACCACGGTCCTCGAGTGGGACCCGCCGCGCCGGATGGTCATCCAGGCCGCCGGCTGGCCGCTCGGCGAGGCCCGGGTGCGCGTCGAGGTCGAGCCGCACGCGCGCGGCGCGAAGGTGCGGATGCACGAGGCGCCCGTGAAGGGCCCGGGCACGCTCGTCCCGAAGCCGCTGATGCACTCGTTCCTCTGGATCCGCAACCGCGAGGCCGTGCGCCGGCTCGCCCACATGGCCGAGGCGGGAGCCGCGGGCCGCACGCTCGCGCCCGCCTCGCTCCCCTCGCCCGCCGACCGCGCCGGGATCGACCGGCCGAAGCACGTCTGGGCGCGCCTGACCGGAGCGATCGGGTCGATCGCGGTCGGGACGCTCGTGGTCCGCGGCGTCCTCGCGGCCGTGCGGCGCGCCCGGAGCTGACGGGTCCGGACCCGACGGCGCCCGGACCCGACGGCGCCCGGACCCGACGGCGCTCGGACCCGACGGCGCCCGGAGTCGGCGGCGCCCCGGCAGGACGCCGCCCGGGTCAGACGATCCGCTCGACCAGCCGCACGTGCTGCACCGCGACGCGCTTCGGCTCGCCCGCGAAGGCGGCGTCGCGCTCGGGCGAGGCCAGGTACGCCCGCTCGACCTCGGCGAACGCGTCGGCGTCGCCGGCCGTGCTGACCGCCCAGACGAACTCGTTCACCTCGCGGTCGGCGTAGGCGAACTCGATCCGGAAGCCGTGGGCCTCGCGCGCCGGCACGATCCGCTCGGGGAACCAGGCGAGGAAGTCGTCCATCACCCCGTCCATCAGCTCGTAGCGTCGGAGTTGGATCGTCCTGGTCTCGGCTGCAGCGCTCATGCTGCGACGGTACCCGCCCGGCGGCCGCGCCGTCGCCGCGCTACGCTCGCCGCCGACAGCCCCACGCCGAGGAGGACAGCACGGACCCCCGCCACCGCTCCCTCGCGCTGCTCGTCGCCGGCTGCTTCTTCATGGAGAACCTCGACGCCACGATCGTGACGACCGCCGCGCCCGCGATCGCCGCCGACCTGGGCGTCGACTCCGCCGCGGTCTCGATCACCGTCACCGCGTTCCTCCTCACCGTCGCCGTCCTCATCCCGGCCTCGGGCTGGCTCAGCGAGCGCTTCGGCGTGCGCCGCGTCTTCACCACCGCGATCGCCGTCTTCACCCTCGCCTCCCTGCTCTGCGCGCTCAGCCCCACGCTGCCGCTGCTGGTCGGCGCCCGGGTCCTGCAGGGCGTCGGCGGCGCGCTGATGGTGCCGGTCGGCCGGCTCGCGGTGCTGCGGGCGACCCCGCGGGAGGGGATCATCCACGCCATCGCGATCCTGGTCTGGCCGGGACTGGTCGCCCCCGTGATCGCGCCGTTCCTCGGCGGGCTGCTCACCACCGTCGCCTCCTGGCACTGGATCTTCCTGATCAACCTGCCCCTCGGGGTCGTCGCGTTCGCGATCGCGCGCCGGATCGTCCCCGCCACCGCCGAGAGCGCGCCGCCCCCGCTCGACGTCACCGGGCTGGTGCTCGTCGCGGTCGGGCTGGGCGCGCTGGTCGGAGCGGCGGGGCTCCTCACCGGCTCCGAGCTCGACGGGCGGGCGGTGGCGCCGATGCTCGTCGGCGCGGTCGTGACGGCGCTCGCCGTGCGGCACCTGCGCCGCGCCGAGCATCCGCTCGTGCGGCTCGACGCCTTCCGCTTCCGCACCTTCCGGGTCGCCAACGCGAGCGGATCGCTCTACCGGGCGACCGTGAACGCGGTGCCGTTCCTGCTCCCGCTGCTGTTCCAGGACGCGTTCGGCTGGAGCCCGGTGCAGGCCGGCTCCGTGGTGCTGGCGCTCTTCGCCGGCAACCTGGCGATCAAGCCGGCCACGACTCCGCTGCTGCGGCGCCTCGGCTTCCGCGGGGTGCTGGTCGCGGCGAGCGCGGTCGGGGCGGCGTGCATGGCGGCGATGGCGTTCCTCGAGCCGGCGACTCCGGTGGCGCTGCTGGTGCTGAGCGGAGTGGCCCGCTCGGCGGGCTTCACGGCCTACAACACCGTCACGTTCGCCTAGGTCCCGCAGGAGTGGATGTCGGGCGCGAACACCCTCAACGCCACCACGCAGCAGATCGCGGCCGGACTCGGAGTCGCGGTGGGCGCGGTGGCGCTCGCCGTCGGCACCGCGATCGGGCCCGGCCTCGTCCCGTACCGCGTCGCCTTCCTCGCCCTCGCGGTGCTGACCCTCGTGCCGCTCGCCGCCGCCGCCCGGCTCCCGCGCGACTCCGGGAGCGCCCTCACCGCCTGACCCGCGCGGGCGTCAGGCGAGGCCGAGCGCGATGCCGTCGAGGATGTCGTGCGCGGTCGAGTGGACCCGGTCGACGCCCGGCGACGCCTCGTGGACCGCGCGGAGGACCTCGCCCCAGACCAGCGCGCCGGCCGCCAGCACGTCCTCGCGCCCCGGGCGGACCCAGGGGAGGGCCGCCGTCCCCTCCGGAGACAGCGCGGCGAGCTCGTCGCAGGCGGCGAGGACGTCGGAGAGGGGGAGGGACGTCTCGAGCGCGGCGCGGTCGGTGGTGCGGAGGACGTGCGCGGTGATCGTGAGCACGGTCGCGGCGACGCCGACGACGCTCCGGGCCTGCGAGAGGTCGACGGAGGAGGCGGCCAGCGCGGCGCCCACGTCCGCCCGCATCGCCGCGCGCTCGCCCTCCGTCGGTTCGGCGGCCCGGCGGTGGCGCTCGGTCAGGCGGACGCTGCCGACGTCCATCGAGTGCGCCTGCTCCGGCTCCGCTCCGCCGAGCACGAGCTCGGTCGAGCCGCCGCCGAGGTCGACGACCAGCACGGGCCGGGCGGAGTCGACGGCCGAGACCGCGCCGCGGAAGGAGAGCCGCGCCTCCTCCTCGCCGGAGATCGTCTCCGGGGTGACGCCGAGGATCCGCTCGACGGCGGCGAGGAAGTCCTCGCGGTCGGCCGCGTCGCGGGTGGCCGAGGTGGCGACGAAGCGGAGGTGCTCGGCGCCGGCCTCCTGCGCGGCGGCCGCGTACTCGCGGGCGACGGCGAGGGTCCGCTCGAGCGCGGCCGGGTCGAAGCGGCCGGTGCGGTCGACCCCGCGGCCCAGCCGCACGAGCTCGGTGCGGCGCTGGACGTCCCGGAGGCGGCCGCCCTCCACGTCGGCGATCAGCAGGCGGAGGGAGTTGGTGCCGCAGTCGAGCGCCGCGACGCGCGTGGGGGAGGACATCCGCCCATTCTGCCCGCGCGGCCCGGGCCGGAGGCGGGCGATAGCCTGGGGGAGAGACGAAGGAGCCGCCCGTGCACGAACACCACGTCCGCGTCCACCGCAGCGACGAGGAGCTCCCGCGACACGGGCAGCTCGCCCACGCGCTCGCCGAGGTCGCCGCCGATCCGGTCGAGATCGACGACGAGGTCGCCGAGATGGTGGTCAACCGGGTCATCGACAACGCCGCCGTCGCCACCGCGTCGCTCCTGCGCCGCCCGGTCGTCGCCGCCCGCGCGCAGGCTCTCGCGCACCCCGCCTCCATCGGCGGCCAGGGCTCGGTCGTCCTCGGCGTCGACCCGGCCCGCCGGGTCTCGCCCGAGTGGGCGGCCTGGGCCAACGGAGTCGCCGTGCGCGAGCTCGACTACCACGACACGTTCCTGGCGGCCGAGTACTCGCACCCGGGCGACAACATCCCTCCGCTGATCGCCGTCGCCCAGCACGCGGGCATCGGCGGGGCGCAGCTCGTCCGCGGCATCGTCACCGGCTACGAGGTCCAGGTCGACCTGGTGCGCGCGATCAGCCTGCACCGGCACAAGATCGACCACGTCGCGCATCTCGGCCCCTCGGCCGCGGCCGGGATCGGCACGCTGCTCGGCCTCGACGTCGCGACGATCGAGCAGGCCGTCGCGCAGGCCCTGCACACGACGACCGCCACGCGGCAGTCGCGCAAGGGCGAGATCTCGAGCTGGAAGGCGTACGCGCCGGCCTTCGCGGGGAAGATGGCGATCGAGGCGGTCGACCGGGCTATGCGCGGCGAGACCAGCCCGTCGCCGATCTACGAGGGCGAGGACGGCGTCATCGCCTGGATGCTCGACGGCGCCGACGCGAGCTACGACGTCCCGCTGCCCGACCGCGGCGAGGCCAAGCGCGCGATCCTCGACACGTACACGAAGGAGCACTCGGCCGAGTACCAGGCGCAGGCGCTGATCGACCTCGCCCGCCGCCTGCACCGGACGCACCCCGAGGCCGCCGACCCCGAGCGCGTCGAGCGGATCGTCCTGCACACCTCGCACCACACGCACGTCGTGATCGGCTCGGGCGCGAACGACCCGCAGAAGTACGACCCGGCCGCGTCCCGCGAGACGCTGGACCACTCAGTGCCGTACATCTTCACGGTGGCGCTGCAGGACGGCGCCTGGCACCACGTGCACAGCTACGCCCCCGAGCGGGCCGCCCGCGCCGACACCATCGCGCTCTGGCACCGGGTCACGACGCAGGAGGACGCGGAGTGGACGCGCCGCTACCACTCCACCGATCCGGGCGAGAAGGCGTTCGGCGCCCGCGTCGAGATCCTGATGACGGACGGCACGACGATCGTCGACGAAATCGCGGTGGCGGACGCGCACCCGCTGGGCGCGCACCCGTTCAGCCGAGAGCAGTACGTGTCGAAGTTCTGCACGCTCGCCGCCGACGTGCTCGAGGAGTCCGAGATCGAGCGCTTCCTCGACCTCGCGCAGCGCCTGCCCGAGCTGACCCCGGAGGAGGTCGGCCGCCTCAGCGTGATCGCCGCCCCCGGCGTCCTCGCCTCGATCGAGCCCCCGCGCGGCCTGTTCTGATCCCTCCGCGGGAGCGTCGTCCGCACGCACGGTGACGCGCGCACGAACGGCCTCCCGCGGCGGGGAGCGCCGTCGTCAGGCGGTCTGCTCGGCGACCCAGTCCTGGATCTCGGCGATGAAGCGCCGGCGCGAGAAGACCCGGGTGCGAGCCCGGAAGGCGTCGACGTCGAGCGCGAGCGCACGGCGCAGCAGGTCGCTCCAGTCCGGATCGCCCTCGAGGTCGGCGATGACGCCCCCGCCGGCGAGGGACACGCTCTCGCGCACTCCGCCGATGTCGGTCCCGATGACCGGCGTCCCGCAGGCCATCGCCTCGACGGGCATGATCCCGAAGTCCTCGACCGCGGGGAAGACGTACACGAGCGCCTGCGCGTAGAGCGCGCGGATCAGCTGGTCGGAGGGCGAGATGACGAAGGTCACGTCGGCCCGGATCTCCTCGGCGTAGGCGCGGAGCCGCGCCTCCCAGGGGCCGTGCCCGGCGATGACGACCGGCAGCCCGGTGCGGGCTCCGGCGTCCATGACCTTCTCGAGGCGCTTGTAGGGGACGAACCGCGAGGCGCCCAGGATGAACGGCCGGGCGAGCGAGTCGAGGAGGCGCAGCTCGTCGTCGTCGAGCGGGGAGCGCCAGTCGGTGATCGTCGAGAGCAGCTCGGTGTTCACCGGCGGGTAGATGACCCGCGACGGCTGGTGCCACGCGTCGCGCACCCGCTGCCCGGTGAAGAGGCTGTTCACGGCGATGGAGGAGGCCTCGGCGGCGCGGAGGCGGTCGATCGGCTTGAGGAGCAGGCTCGCGGTGCGGGCGGCGAGGCTGCTGCCGCGGCCGTCGCGGTCGGGCTCCCAGATGTAGCGGGCCGGGGTGTGCGCGTAGACGAGCTTGCGGGTCGGTCCGCTGGTGCGGACGTGGTGGGCGAAGAGGTGCGAGCTGACCAGCACCCACTCGCGGGAGGCGCCGACCGGGAGCCGCCACGTGGGCAGCATCGCCGGCAGGGCGAGGACCTTGTGGCGGCGCAGCGGCGTGCGCGCCAGCCAGGACTCCGAGACGGGCCTGCCGACGACCTCGGCGCAGTCGCTCCAGAGGACGCGGACGTCGGCGTCGGCGAAGGCCTCGGTCATCGCCTCGAGCACGCGCTCGGCGCCTCCGCGACGCTCGACCCACTCGTGCACGATCAGGCCGGAACCGACCGGCGGGACGGATCGGGAACGGGTGGTCGCGTCGATGACGGCAGTGATGATGGGCCCCTTCCCCCGGGCGTGCGGTGAGGATCGGGCGGCCATCCGGAGACGGGAGCGGCTCCGAATGCTTATCCGTCGTCGGTGACCGATCAGCAGTGCAGTAGAAGCTAACCGGCTCGTGGAGAAGGAATCGAAAGGCGAGTACGAGTCGTCGCAGAACGACGGGGAAAGGAGAGTCCGATAATCCGGATAAGCCGCGAGAGGAATGGCGAGGATCGTCTGGAATGCGTCGCGGAGGCGCTATTCCCTCGGAGATCACAACGATGGAGGAGAGTCGCGGAGAAGAAGAAGTCACTCTTTCAGTGACTCCGTGCCGGAAGGATCAGGAGACGCCGATGCGCTGCAGGGTCTGCCACCGCCACTGGTCGCGGACGCCCTCGCGGACGGTGCGCACCGCCCGCCAGCCCAGCTCCCGCTCGGCGCGCGCCGGGTCGGCCCAGCTCGCGGCGAGGTCGCCCGGCCGGCGCCCCACGGCCCGCCACCGGACCGTCTCCCCGCTCGCCCGCTCGACCTCGTCGATCAGCTCGAGGACGCTCGTCGGCGAGCCCGTGCCGAGGTTGTAGACCCGGTGCCCGGGCCGCGCGCGCTCGAGCGCCGCGACGTGCCCGGCCGCGAGATCGCAGACGTGGATGTAGTCGCGCAGCCCCGTGCCGTCGGGGGTCGGGTAGTCGTCGCCGAGGACGTCGACGCACCGGGAGGGGTCGCCCGCGGCCCGCGTCAGCACGGGCAGGAGGCTCCCCGGCGCCGTGGCCGGATCCTCGCCGATCCGCCCCGACGGGTGCGCGCCGATGGGGTTGAAGTAGCGGAGGCTGACCGCGCGCAGGAGGGGATCGGCGCGCGCGGCGTCGCCGAGGATCTCCTCGATCACGCGCTTGGTCGCGCCGTAGGGGCTCGCCGCGCTGAGCCCGGCGGGGGAGTCCTCCCCGACCGGCATCGCGCCGCCCGGGCTGTAGACGGCCGCCGAGCTCGAGAACACGACGGTGCGGATCCCCGATTCCGCCGCGACCGAGAACGCCGCGGTGGCGAGCCCGACGTTGACCGTCCAGTACTCGAGGGGCCGCCGCACCGAGTCGCCGACCGACTTGAGCCCGGCGAGCAGGACCAGGGCGTCGACCGGGCCGTGGGCGGCGAGGAAGCGGGTCAGCGCGGCCGTGTCGCGCGCGTCGGCGATCAGGCGGGGGACCACCGAGCCGGTCAGCTCCTCCACCGCGTCGAGGGTCCGCTCGCTCGCGTGCGAGAGGTCGTCCACGACCAGCACCTCGTGGCCGCTCTCGAGGAGCGCGACGGCGGTGTGGCTCCCGATGTAGCCCGCTCCGCCCACCAGAAGGACTCGCATGCGGGGGAGCCTAGATCGGCTCCCGCACGGCGTCGGCGCCGCTGCCGGGCCCGCGGATCCGTCGATCCGCGCCGCCGTCACCCGTGCGCGGGACGCCCTCTGCCGCGGTCGTAGCCCGCGATCGCCGCGGACTCGACGGCGAGCGCGACCAGCTTCTCGCCGACCGGGCGGGGCACCACTCCGAGCGCGGCGTCCGCGACTCCCGCGACCAGTGCCGTCCGCCGCTCGCTCCCGCCGCGGGCCAGGAGGCGCACGGCCGCGTCCCACGCGCCGGCCGCGGGCACCGCCTCCCGCACCTGCTCGGGGTGCAGCCGCTCGAACGTGCGGCGGGCCGCCCCCGAGAGGAACGCGCGCCGGCTGCGGACCGCCGCCGAGACGGAAGCGCCGTGGTGCAGGGCCTCGGCGCCGGGCTCGATCCGCACCGGCACTCCCAGGCGGTGCAGCCGGTAGCCCCAGTCGACGTCCTCCCAGCCGTACTCGCGGTAGTCGGTGCTGTAGCCGCCGACCCGGTCGTACGTCGCCCGCGTCACCGAGACGTTGCCGCCCCAGTAGCGCCAGGAGGCGTCGGAACCCGCCGCGTAGGCGCCGCGGCGGAAGCGCTCGCCGGCGGGCCGGCCGTAGGCGCGGGAGTAGGCGGTGCCCGGGTCGACGTCGGGGCAGAGGCCGACGACGCCGACGACCGCGTCCCGGTGGGCCCCGACGTGCGCGGCGGCCCAGCCCGGGCCGGGCTCGAGGTCGTCGTCGCAGCGGATCAGCACGTCGCCCCGCGCGGCGTCGAAGCCGGCGGTGAGCGCGGCGGAGCGCCCCCGGTTCTCGGGGAGCACGACGCGGCGCACGGGCACGGGGGAGGCGTCGAGGGCGCGCTCGCTGGCATCGACGACGCCGTCGAGGACCACGACCACGTCGAGGTCGCGGTGGGTCTGAGCCGCGAGGGCGGCGAGGAGGCGGGGCAGGCGGGCCGCCCCCGCGTAGCTGGGCACGACGACGCTCGCGACGCTCATCGGGACTCCTCGCCGCGCGGGCGGCTCTCGACCAGGAGCAGCTCCTCCAGCCCGCTCAGCACGCGCGCCAGGTCGTCGGCGATCGCGCCGGGATCGGTGGCGTGGAGGCGGGCGAGCCGGTCGGCCAGGCCGGAGAAGTCCTGCGGCTCGTCGTCGAGCGCCCGCCAGGTCGCGGCCACGCTCTCGCGCAGCGCGTAGGGGCTGCCCATCGGGGAGACGTCCAGCGGGAGCACCAGGACGCGCCCGTTCAGATCGACGGAGGCCGTGTCCGGGCGGCGCCGCCAGAGAAGGAGCCGGGGGTCCTCTGCCATCTTCTCCGCGTCCTCTCCGCTGATCACCGCCAGTGCGAGTAGAAATCCGCCAGCGCCTCTTATGGCGACGCCTCTCTCGCTATGTTTGCCGCCGACGCGCCAAGGGGTGTACGTCGAGCGACAGCACCGGAGGGCCGCCAATGTCGGAGTCTAATCCGCTCGCATCCAGCGATATCAGCGATAAGAGCGAGAAGAAGAGCGCGAATTCCGCGGGCGTCTTCGCACGGCGGACGGTCGTGGCCGGAGCGGTCTGGTCGGTGCCCGCGGTGATGCTGGCGCAGTCCGCCTCCGCCGTCTCGATCAGCTGCTTCCCGGTGGGGACGGTCTTCCAGGCGGTCGCCCGCGGACGCCTCCTCAGCGGCTTCCTCGGCGGCGTGGACCTCGACAATGTCGCCGGTGTCTCGGGCGTGACGGCGATCGCTCCCGACCAGGGCAATCCGGCCGTCGTGACCGGCGGCGTCGACGCCACGGTGCTGAACACGATCGCCGTGAACGCGACCGGGCTGACCGGCACGCTCTCCTCCCTCCTCACGCTGGCGGCTCCGGCCGACGTCGGCACCCTCAACCAGTACGCATCGGCGAACACGAACGGCACCGTCCGCGGCGCCTCCGGCGCGATCACGGACGCGGGCCAGCTGGCGCTCGACTCGACGGCGGGGAGCTTCCCCGACTTCGGGACGGTGAACCTCCGGGCGATCCTCGCGGCGTCCGGCGCGGGAGTGGCCGCTCTGCTCACCAACGTGACGGACCTGACCCTGCGGATCGGCGCCCTGACCGGTCGCGCGTCCCTCCAGTCGGCCTGCGTGCCCGGGTCGGACAACCTGCAGCGCGACTACCAGGTCGGCCGCCTGGACCTGGTGCTGACCTCGCCGACGCTGACCGCGATCACGAGCGCGATCAACACCTTGCTGAGCGACGTGCTCGATCTCTCGGTCTTCGGGCTCACCGTGACGGTTGACGGAGCCGCGGTCCTAGCGGGAAGCCTGCCGGGTGGAACGCAGCCGATCCAGGCTCAGCTGTCGGCGAGCCCGGCGACGATCACGATCGACCTCTTCTCCCTGCTCGGTGGAGCACCGGGTCAGGGGACGACCTCGCCCTACGTCAACGGCCTTCCGCCGAACTCGACCCTCTTCGTCGACAACAGCCTCCGGGTTCCAGGGACGGCGGCGTCGTCCTTCACGAGTGCTCTTCTCGCTTCGCTGAGGACGCGTCTCGGGAATCTCATCCTCATCAACGGTACGCCGCTGGTCTCGAGTGCTCTCGGGGGGGCTGTTCAAACCGTGGTGAACCTCGCTCTCACGGCCCTGACGCCGCTGCTCACGACCCTGCAGAACGCGGTCCTCACCCCGGTCTTCACCGCCCTGCGGGACGTCATCCAGATCGACATCAACGCGCAGAACCGCTCGACCAACCCGACCGGGCCCGCCGCCCTCGAGGCGCTCCCCGTCGGCCGCTACGACGTCGCGGCGCTCTACATCCGCGCGGTGGGGCTCGTGAACCTGCTCGACCTGTTCATCGCCCGCGGCTCCGTCGGGCCGAACGTCCGCACGGGCTAGCCGCGCGCTCGGCGCCGTCAGGCGCCGTGGACCACGAGGCCGTGCTCGACCATCGCGTCGAGCACGGCCTCGACGTGCGCCCGGGGGTCGCCCGCGGGCGGGGCGCCGTGCTCGGCGACGACGGCCCCGATCAGCGCGTCGACCGTCGCGGGCGTCCCGAGAACGCGCCACAGCACCGGGCCGATCCCGGTCAGCGTCTCGACCCGCTCGTCGAGGAGGCAGCTGACCACTCCGTCGCGCTCGACCCACTCGACGCCGGCGGCGCGCGCGAGCAGGCCCGGGCCGGGCGCCGCCGGATCGGCCTCGGGTGCATCGGCGACGACCGGCGACGGCTCCCCGATCCGCTCGAGGAGGGGCAGCACCGTCTCCGCCTCGCGGTAGCGGAGCACCCGCGCCCCGCCGACGGAGTCGAGCAGCCCGGCGAGGTGGTGCAGCGCCGCGGGCAGCCGTGCGAAGTGGCTCAGCTCCGGCAGCAGCACCGAGAGCGCCTCGTCGAAGGCGATCGGCTCGAGCCGGGGCTCCGCCGGGCCGGACGGGTCGC
This sequence comes from Rathayibacter sp. AY1D2, assembly GCF_002932695.1. Taxonomy (NCBI): domain Bacteria; kingdom Bacillati; phylum Actinomycetota; class Actinomycetes; order Micrococcales; family Microbacteriaceae; genus Rathayibacter; species Rathayibacter sp. AY1D2. Next base: position 30,601 of record NZ_PSVX01000020.1, read on the forward strand.
GGGCGATCAGGAGCAGGGCGGCCAGGCGCAGCGGAGCGTCCGGCAGCGGCTGCAGGCCCATCGCGGCGGGGGAGCGGTGCCGCTTCCAGTCGCCGCCGTCGAGGAGGGCGACGGGCTTCCGGAACGGCAGCACCCGCCCGTCGCGGCGGACGGCGAGCGTCTCGTCGGTCACGTACCCGTACCGGCGCGCGGCGAGGCTCACGAGCGTCGACTTCCCGGCACCGGGCCGGCCGACGAACGCGACGACGCGGCCGTCGGTCAGGGCGACCGCGGAGGCGTGCACGCTGAGCAGCCGGCCCTCGCAGGCGTCGGCCGCCGCGAGGGTGAGCGCGGCGCCGATGTGCTCGGCGAGGGCGTCCTCGGTCGGCTGCGCGATCACTCCCGGCTCCCCGACCGGCTCGGTCAGCGACACCCGGTACTCGGAGCCCGGGCGATCGGCGTCGTCGTCCACGTCGTTCCACGACTCCTCCACCTCCGCCACGAAGCGGTCGGGGACGGTGTCGTCGAAGGTGAAGCGCACGCCGAGCCCGAAGGGGGCGCGGATCAGCCGGCGGGTCATGTCAGGTCCTGTCCGTCCGTCGGAGGTGGTCCCACGCGAGCGGAGCCGTGCGGGCGCCGCGGCGCAGCCGCCGCCACCAGCCGGCCGCCACGTCGATCCGGCGCGGGCCGATGGCGGGGTCGGCGGCACGCAGGGCGTGGGGAGCGGGGAAGACGGCGCGGGCGAGGAGCAGCGGCCGCTGCCGCCAGCCGGCCGCGCGCACGGCCTGCACCCACCCCGCGGAGGCGTGGGGCGAGCTCGCGTTGATCCGCCACGCCCGCAGCTCGGCCGCGGGCACCTCCCCGGCGCGCGCGCGGATGCCGAGCGCATCGAGGAAGGGCTGCGCGGTCTGGACGGCGCCGAGCTCCTCCGCCGCCGCCCGGAGCGGAGCGTGCAGCTCCGCGCGGGCGCCCACCGCCTCGACGAGCAGGTCGTAGTCGGAGGGCCGCGTGAGGCGCGGGTCCGTGATCTGCCAGGCGTCGCGGAGCGCGTGCAGCGCCAGCACGAGTGCCGAGTCGGCGACGCTCGCGGTCGCGACCGGACGGCCGGCCAGCTCCACGATCCGGTGCCGGCTCCACAGCGCCTCGAAGGCGTCGCGCGGCGGCACGAGGAAGCCCGGCCAGCGCCAGTGCACGTCGATGTCGACCGGCCAGGCGGCGTGCCGGTAGGAGCGCGAGTGCTTGGCCGCGAGCGTCGGGCCGTCCGGCCAGGGCCGCTCGGTCCAGCCGTCGGCGGCCAGGAGGGCCAGGATCCGGGGCAGGTCGTCGGGGGCGACCAGGAGGTCGACGTCGCCGGAGGTGCGGGGCGGCCGGAGCCGGTCGGCGGCGGCGGTCGGGCCCTTGAGCACGAGTGCGCGCAGGCCCGCCGCGTCGGCCCGCCGGTGGACGAACGCCGACACGAGTGGCACGGCCTCGTCGGCCCAGAGAACGCCCACGAGCTCCATCCGGTCAGTATTCCAGCGCTCCCGCGGCCCGCGGAGCCCGGCCGGGCCCGGTGGAGCCGGGCGCTCGTCTCGGTGAGGATGGGCGCGCGGGCCGCGGGGGCGCCGCGCGGAGGCGGGCGGGGCGGCGGATGATCCACGGGGGAGCGGGCGGCGCCGGGCGGCCTCCGGTGGCGCTCGCGACCAACAACGGCGACATCGGCGGCGGCGAGGTGATGCTGCTGAGCATCGCGGAGGCGCTCGAGGCGCTCGAGGTCCCTGTCGTGGTCGTCGGCCCCTCGGAGCCGCGTGCGCTCGTCGCCGCCGCCCTCGCCGCCGGCCACCGGGTCGTCGAGCTCGAGGCCGCGGGCAGACCCGCCTGGATGCGCGCGCTGCGGCGCTGGGACGCCTCCTCCCGCGAGGGCGTGCTGTGGTGCAACGGTCTGGTGCCGGCCGTCGCGACGGCAGGGCGTCCGCGGAGGATCGTGCACCTGCACCAGCGCCCGTCCGGCCTGCAGCGGCTGCTCGCGCCCGTCGCCCGCCGCGGCGCCCTGGCGACCCTCGTCCCCTCGCGCTACCTGGCGGGGATCGTCCCCGGGTCGACCGTGCTGCCGAACTGGAGCCGCCGCGTCGACCTGCCGGAGGCGCGGCCGCGGGAGGACGGGACGACCGTCCTCGGCTTCCTCGGGCGTCCCTCGCTCGCGAAGGGGGTGCGGGTCCTCACCGAGGCGCTGGCGCTGCTGGAGGCCGGGGAACCGGGCGCGTATCGCCTGGTGCTGGCGGGCGAGCCCCGGTTCGTGGCGGAGCGGGAGCGTCGCGAGGTGGAGGCGGCCCTCGCCCCGGTCGCCGCTCTGGTGGACCGGCCGGGGTGGATCGAGCCCGGCGACCTCTTCGCGCGGATCGACCTCCTGGTGGTGCCGTCGGTGCAGCCGGAGTCGTTCGGCCTGGTCGTGACGGAGGCGATGTCGGCCGGCGTCCCCGTGGTCGTGAGCGACGCCGGTGCGCTCCCCGAGGTCGTCGGCCCGTCGATCGGCGCCACGTTCCGAGCCGGCGATCCGCGGGCTCTGGCCGAGCTGATCAGAGCCCGGAAGAAGAGAGGACTATCGGAGTCGCGGGAGAGTGATCGTGCCCGCTGGAACGATTCCTACTCGCCGTCCTCCGGGAAGTCGGCTATCGACGGACTTCTGGCGCGAATGGTCCTCTCCGGTGATTCCTGATCCTCCCGCCACGGGACCGATCCGCTTTCCGGAGAATGCCGCGGCGAGCCTCTCCTCCTCCCTCCGGAAAGGACGACGATGACCCCCGAACCGGAAGTCCTCAGAGTGCTCGGACTGTTCCTCAAGCACCCGACACTGCGCCTGGCTCCGGGCGAGCCCTTCGCCCGCGGGAGGCTGCCGTACCGGGCCGACCTCCTCCGGGACGACTCGACGCGGCTCCTCGTCCCCGGTCACGCGTCTCGGCCCGCGCACGTGAAGCTGCGCGACGTCGTGGAGCACCGCACGGGGCTGAACGTGGACACGCAGCTGCGCGCGCTCCGGGCGGTCCGCTCGGCCGACGCGGTGCTCTGCGTGCTCGAGCCGGAGGCGGGCCTCCCCGCGCTGCTCCGGCGCGCGCGGCTCGGGCCGTACGGCCGCACGCCGCTCGTGGTCCTCTCCTGCTGGTGGGCGGAGGAGCTGCTCACCGGCTCGCCGGAGCGGCGCCGACAGGTGGTCCGGCTGCTTCAGGGGGTCGACCGGCTCGTCGTGCTCAGCGAGAACCAGCGCGAGGTCTTCGCCCGTCACGGCGTCGACGAGCGGCGGATCGCACCGGTGCTCTTCGGGGTCGACTCCGACTACTACCGGCCCGTTCCGCCGCGTCCGAAGCGGTTCGAGGTGCTCGCCGTCGGGGTCGACCGCGGGCGCGACTTCGACTCGCTGGTCGCCGCCGCCGAGCGCCTGCCGCACCGGCGGTTCGACATCGTGACCACTCCTGCACGGCGGCCGTCCCGGGCGCTGCCGGCCAACGTCGTCCTGCACGATCCCGTCCCGGTCGGTCGGCACCGCGACAACCTGCGCGACGCCGAGCTCGTCGTCGTCACCAGCCACGACCTCGCCTACCCGACGGGCCAGAGCGTCCTCCTGGAGGCCTCCGGCTGCGGGACCTGCACGGCGGTCACCGCGAGCGCCGCGATGACCGGCTACGTCCGCGACGGCGAGACGTCCTTCTCGCTGCCCCTGCACGATCCAGCGGGGATCGCGGCGGTGCTGGAGGCGGTGCTGAGCGACGACGGGAAGCGGGCCGAGGTCGCCCGCGCGGGCCGGGAGCGGGTGCTGGCCGAGCTGAACGCGCGGCACATGTGGGCGGGCGTCCGCGCGGTCCTCCGCGACGCGGTCCGCGAGCGCGGCCGCGTCTGAGCGGCGGTCGGCCGGGGCCCCACCAGGCGACCTCCGTCGCGCCGGGAAGGGCCCGCCGACCGGGACCTCTGCGCCCCGGACCCGTGGATCCGCGCCGGATCGGGTGGACGCGGGAGGCGCTACTCCGGCGGCAGAGCGCGGACGCGGGCGGACCGCTCCGCGAGCAGAGCGAGACCCGCGCCGATCACGACGAACGAGATCGGGGCGAAGAACACCTCGCCCAGCTGCGTCGCACACAGCAGCACCAGGATGCTCGCCGCGCCGACCGCGTGCCCCGGGCGGCTCCCGGCCCCGGCGGCCGTCGTCGCGAAGCCGGCCACGAGCACGGTGCCGACGACGCCGACGAGCAGCACGACGCCGCCCTCGGCCATCAGCGCCAGGTAGGAGTTGTGGAAGAACCAGTCGATCCCGTCGACCCGCGCGGTCGCCTCGCCGAGCCCGGAGCCGGTCCACGGCGAGAGCGCCACCTTGTCGACCGAGGCGTCGAGGATGCGGGCGCGCAGGGCGTCGGAGCCGGCCCGCTCCACCCCGTAGTCGCCCGCCGTCGCCAGGTTCCGCTCGGCCCAGAGGAACAGCAGGACGAGGCCGCCGCCGAGGAGCGCGCGGAAGAGCAGGCGCAGGTACGGCGCCGCGACGAGCCACACCAGCGCGCAGGCGTAGGCCGCCATCGACGTGCGGGAGTCGGTGGCGACGACCGCAGCGGCTCCGAGCGCGAGCACGCCGATCCGCAGCCACAGCCGCGAGCCGAGCGCCGAGACCAGCAGCGCCGCCGCCCCGTAGACGAGACCGGCCACGTTCTTGTCCTGGAGGAAGCCGGTCAGGGCGCCCTGGTAGCTGTCCGGGGCGAGTCCCGCGACGAACAGCACGGCGTTCAGCGACAGGGCCGCGGCGAGTCCTTTGAGCCCCGAGACCACGTCGATCCGCCCGCTCGCGAGGAAGCCCGCGGCGAGCATGACGAGCGCGATGTTCGCCGCCCGGCGCAGGGCGTCGAGGCCGTCGAAGGACGAGCCGGCGAGGACGAAGGCGAGCAGGGCGAGGCACAGCCACGGGTACCAGGCGGCCCGTCCGAGACGGCGGGTGGGCCGCCGGAAGAGGCTGACGAGGACCAGGGCGGCCAGGGCCGTCTGCGCCAGCGGGACGCTCCCCGGGAGGAAGGGGGTGGGGAGCCGGTAGACCAGGAGGCCCATCAGGGCGGCATCGAGTATCCGAGCGGAATGTGCTATCGGAAAGGCCGCGTGAACGAGCGGGGAACGCCTCTCGACGACGATCTCTCCCCCTGGTGCGGACATGTCGTCATCCTCGCAGAAAGGGCCTCCCGAGGGGTCGGGGACCGCCTAGGGAAAGGCGCTCCGCATTGCTAGCGTGACCGACACCTCAGCATCGTCGTGCGGCGCATGCGCGGCACGCAGAAAGGTGCGCAGTGACTGTCGTCGATCTCATCGCATTCATCCGGCGGAACTGGCGGACCCTCGTGGTCGCCGTGCTCGTCGGAGCTCTGGCGATGGCCGCCTTCTCGTTCCTCACTCCGAAGGTCTACGAGTCGAGCTCGGCCGGATTCGTGATCGCCGCGAGCGACGGCAGCTCGGCCGATGCGATCAGCGGGTCGCAGACCGCGGTGACCCGGGCGAACGCCTACCTGCCGCTGATCTCGAGCAGCGCCGTCTCCGAGCGGATCGAGGCCGACCCGGAGGCGAACCCCGGCGGGGAGGCCCTGAGCGGCCGCCTCACCGCGAGGGTCGCTCCGGGCAGCACCCTGATCGAGGTCACCGCCGCGGCCGGGACCGCGCAGAACGCCGCAGCACTGGCCAACGGGGCGCTCGCGGCGCTGGCGGCCGTCATCACCGACATCGAGACGCAGTCCACCGCGGACCGCACACCGCAGATCACCGTCGTCCCGCTCGAGAACGCGGAGCCGCCCGCCGCTCCGACGAGCCCCGACTGGGTGCGGAACATCCTGCTCGGCGCCCTGGGCGGCCTGGTGCTCGGCTTCGGTCTCGCCTTCCTCCGCCGGGCCCTCGACATCCGCGTGCGGACCGTCGACGACCTCACCGAGCTCTTCGGCGTCGGCGTCCTCGGGCGCATCCCCAAGGCCGGACGCCCGGGCCGGACCGGCGGCCGCCGCGGCACCGACGCGCTCACCGCGGAGGCGTTCCGCTCGCTCCGGACGGGCCTGCGCTTCTCCAGCGTCGACGAGGAGACGCGCAGCGTCGTGATCACCAGCGCCAACCAGGCCGAGGGCAAGTCCACGATCGCCGCCGGACTGGCCCGCGTCACCGCGGAGTCCGGGCAGCGCACCCTCCTGGTCGACGCGGACCTCCGCCGGCCCTCCGTGGCGCGGATGCTGGACATCGACGGCGCCATCGGCCTCAGCGAGGTCCTCAGCCACCAGATCCCCGTGGACGACGCGATCCGCCCCACCGGCACCGCGGGCCTCTACGCCCTCCCGGCCGGGCACATCCCGCCGAACCCGTCCGAGATGCTCGGCTCCGAGGCGATGCGCGCCCTGGTCGCGCGCCTGTCGAAGGACTACTTCGTCATCATCGACGCGCCGCCCGTGCTGCCCGTCACCGACGCCTCCATCGTCGCGACCGTCGTCGACGGCGTCGTCTTCGTCGTCGCCTCGAACCAGACGCGCCGGCCCGAGGTGGTCGCCGCCCGGCGGATCGTCCAGCAGGTCCGCGCCCGCGTGCTCGGCACCGTGCTCAACATGGTCACCGCCCGCGACGGCGACACCGGGTACTACTACTACGACCGCAAGAACGCGTACTACGCCGAGCCGCAGCCGGGGACGGGGCGCAAGCGCGCGGCGGCGGCACCGCGCCGGTCCGAGCTCGCCCCGGTGGAGTCGCGGGCCCTGCCTCCGCAGACGTCCCGCCGGGCGGCTCGATGAGCGGGCGCCTGCTCCTGCTCTGCCATGCGAACGTGGCCCGGTCGCCCTCGGCCGAGCTGATCACGGCGCGCCTGCTCGGCGCCGGCTCCGACTGGCGGGTCGAGAGCGCGGGAACGCACGCGGAGGCCGGCCGCGGGCTCGACCCCGAGCTCAGCGATGCGCTGCGGGCCCGCGGGCTCTCCACGGCCGGGCACCGCGCGCGCCAGGCCGACGGCCGGATGCTCGCCGGCACCGACCCCGTGCTCGTGTTCGAGGCGGGCCAGCGGGAGTGGGTCACCCGCCACTTCCCGGCCGCCGCGCGCCGCACCACCACGGTCCGCCGGGCGGCGCGGCTGGCGGGAGCCGCCCCCGGCGTCCCGCTCCTGCGGCTGCTCGCCGACGACACCGCCCCCTACGGAGCCGAGGACGACTTCGCCGACCCGTTCGGGCGCGGACCGGACGTCGCCGCGGCGGCCGTCGAGGACATCGACGCCCTGCTCCGGGTGATCCTCCCCGCTCTCGGCGCTCTGCCCGTCGGCGCGGAGCCCCCTGCCGCCACCGTCCGGAGCACCCGCCGCTCGCTCCGCCGGGACCGCGCCGCCGAGACGGTCGCGAGGTGACCGCCGAGGGGGTGAGCGTCGTGATCCCGCACTACGGCGACCCCGCGCCCGCGCTCGCCCTCGTCGAGCGGCTCCGCAGCCAGGAGTCGCCCCCCGCACTCGAGATCGTCGTCGTCGACGACGCCTCCCCGGTCCCGTTCCCGGCCGGGATCGACGGAGTGGAGGTCGTGCGGCGCGAGCGGAACGGCGGCTTCGGCGCCGCGGTGAACACGGGCGCCGCCCGGGCGCGCCACCCGCTGCTCCTGGTGCTCAACAGCGACCTCGTCGTCGGACCCTCCTTCCTCCGCGACCTGCTCGAGGCGGGACGGCCGTGGCTGCCCGCGGTCGTCGCTCCGGACCTCGTCGACGCGGGCGGGGAGCGGCAGTGGGTCGGCCGGCGCTTCCCGCGGCTGCGCCACTACGTCGTGGAGTGGCTCACTCCGCTCGCGCGCTGGCGCCCGCGGCTGCACGCCGCCGTCGGCCACGACACCCGGTGCGCCCCGGGCGCGACGGTGCCGGTGGACTGGGTGGTGGGCGCCGTGATGCTGCTGCCGGTGGCCGAGTTCCGCGCGGTCGGCGGGTTCGACGAGGCCTTCCACATGAACTGCGAGGAGGTCGACCTCCAGCGCCGGCTGCGCGAGCGCGGCGTGCCCTCGGTCTTCGCCGGCTCCGTCGTCGCCGAGCACACGGGAGGCGGCTCCTCCGACCCCGCGCGCCGACTGGTCTGGCTGGTCGCCTCGCGCCTGCGCTACGCCCGCAAGTGGGGCGGGCGCCCCGCCGCCCTCGCCGCGGCCCTGCGCGCCGCCTCCGCCGTGAACCTCGCCGCCAACGCGGTGCGCGCCGCCGCCGGCAGCGACGTGCGCCCGCTGGCCGTCCTCCGGCGCGAGCTCCGGCTCGTCGCCGCCGCCGAGGCGGCATCCCGATGAGCGGGCCCGTGCTCGTGGTGAGCCCGGTCTTCCACGGCTACTGGGAGGCGCTCGAGTCGGCGCTGGCCCACCTGGGCGACGACGTGGTCGTCCACCGCTACGACGCCGCGACCGGGCTGGCCCATGTGCGCGACGCCCTCGGCCACCGGCTCCCCGGGGGCCGGCTCCGGCGCTCGTCGATGCGCGCCGAGACCGACCGCGCGATCGCGGCGCTGCGCGCCGTCCGGCCCCGGGCCGTCCTCGTGGTGAAGGGCGACTCCCTCGGCGACGCCTGGTGGGAGGAGGTCGGCCGCGCCGGCGTCCCCGTGGTGCTCTGGCTCTACGACGAGCTCCGCAACATGGGACACCCCGTGGACCGCCTGCGCTCCCTCGCCGGGGAGGCGGTGTCGATCGTCAGCTACTCCGCCGCCGACGTCGCCGAGCTCGCCCGCGCGGGGGTTCCGGCCGGGCACCTGCCCGACGCCTTCGACTCCCTCCTCTCCTTCCGCCCCCGCCCCTCCGCCGCGGTGACCTTCGTCGGCGCCCGCTACCCCGAGCGCGAGCGCGTGCTGCGGGAGCTCGCGGCCGGCGGGGTCGCGGTCGAGGCGTACGGGCGGCAGTGGTCGCGGCACCCCTGGGACGTGGCGCGCACCGGCCGCTGGCGCTCGGCCGGCGTCCCCGCCCGCCGCGACGTCCCGCGGGCGGGCTACTACGGAGTGATGGCCGGCTCGACCGCGACCCTGGCTCTGCACGGCGCGGGCCACGGCGGACTCTCGATGCGCGCCTTCGAGGCGCCGGGCGTCGGGGCGCTGACCCTGATCGACCGGCCCGAGGTGGCGGAGTTCTACGAGGTGGGCAGCGAGGTGCTCGTCTTCGAGGAGCGCGACCAGCTCGTCGAGCACGTGCGGCGGGCGGGCGCGGACCCCTCGTGGGCGCGGCGCATCCGCGAGGCGGGCGCGCGCCGCACGGGCGCCGAGCACACCTTCGTGCACCGGATGCGGGAGGTGAGGGCCCTGTGGCGCTGACGCACCCGACCGACCTGGAGGCCTGGCGCCGCTGGCAGCGCGGCCGCGACCCGCTGCGCACCGCCCGGGCGGCGCTGCGGCGCTCCGAGCCGACCCGCCTGGTGCTGCACGTGCGCGGCGACCGGCCTGCGGTCCTGCTCGCGGTGGAGGCGTCGACGGCGAGCGCCCTCGCCTCGACCGCGGCCTCGCTCGCTCCTCTCGGCGGGGCTCCCGCGGCGGTCCTCGCTCCCTCCGGAGCCGGCGACGCGCTGTCCGGGCTGCTGCCGGGCCGCTGGAGGGCGCACCCGGTCGACCCGGAGGCGGACCCGCCCGCCGAGCTGCGGAGCCTCCGCGCCGTGATCGCCACCGGCCACTTCCTCGCGGCGGGAGCGGCCGCCCACCGCTGGTCCGCGATCCTCGGCGCCCGCTTCCTGGTCGTGCAACACGGCCTGCTCACCCCCTCCGCCCCGCCGCTCCCGCCCGGAGCGACGCTGCTGGCGTTCTCGGAGGAGGACGCGGCCTTCTGGACCTCCGGCCGCAGCGACGTGGAGACCGAGGTCGTCGGCAGCCAGCTGCTCTGGACCGCGTCGCGCCGCCCGCGCCCCGAGCGGCTCGAGGAGCGGCCCCTGTTCCTCGGCCAGCTGCACGGCGCGGAGCTGCCCCGGCGGACGGCCGCGGCCACCGCCTCCCGCTTCTGCCGCGAGGCGGGCGCCGACTACCGCCCCCACCCCGCCGAGGTCGACCGCCGCTCGCGCTGGCAGCACGCGCGGTGGGAGCGCCGCGGCATCCGGGTGCTCCGCGGCGGCGACCTCGCCGCGCAGGCCCGGCCGGTCGCCTCGATCTTCTCGACCGGGGTCCTGGAGGCCGCGGCCGCCGGGGTCCCCGCGTGGGTCGTCTGCGAGGACCCGCCCGCCTGGGTGCTCGAGTTCTGGAGCCGGTACCGGCTCGCGCGCTGGGGCGGGCAGACGCCGACCGCGGCTCCGCCCGTCCCGGCCGTCGAGCCGGCCGTCGCCGTCGCCCGCCGGGCACTCGCCATCGCCGAAGGAGGCACCCCGTGACCGTTCTCTGCGTCATCCCCGTGCGCGGGGGCTCGAAGGGCGTCCCGCGCAAGAACGCCCGCCCCGTCGCGGGCCGCCCGCTGGTGGTCTGGAGCATCGAGCAGGCGCTCGCCGCCGGACTCGACGTGCTCGTGTCGACCGACGACCCCGAGCTGGCCGCGATCGCGGAGGGGGCGGGAGCGGACGTGCCGTTCCTCCGGCCCGCCGAGCTGGCGCGCGACGAGACGGCGACCGAGCCCGTCGTGCTCCACGCGATCGAGCACCGGGCCGCACTGGGCCGCCGCCCGGACGCGGTGATGCTCCTCCAGGCGACCTCGCCGATCCGGCTCCCGGGCACCCTCGCCCGCGCGCTCGAGCAGTTCGCCTCGACGGGGGTCGACTCGCTGGTGGGCGTCGTCCCGCAGACGCCGTTCCTCTGGCGCCTGCAGGAGGGCGCCTCCGTGCCGCAGTACGACGTCACGGCCCGGCCGCGGCGCCAGGACCTCGCCGAGGCCGACTTCTTCTACCGGGAGACCGGGTCCCTCTACCTCACCCGCACCGAGGTCTACGAGCGCGAGCGCAACCGGATCGGCGGCCGGGTCGGCCTGTTCGTCATGGACGAGGTGGAGGGCGGGGACATCGACACCGAGGCGGACCTCGCGGTGGTCGAGCAGACCCTCCTCGGCCTCGCGGCGGGAGGCGGCGCATGATCATCGACCGGCACCTCGCCCCGTTCATCGTCTTCGCCGAGGACCCGGTGCTCACCGCGCTGGCCAAGATCAACGCGAACAAGCAGCGGATCGTCTTCTGCGTCGACGGGCACGGGATCCTCCGCGGGTCGGTGTCCGACGGCGACTTCCGCCGCTGGATCATCGCGAACCCGACGGCCTCCCTCGACGTCCCGGCCCTCGCCGTCGCGAACACCGCCGTCCGCACGGCGGGAGCGGACGAGCCGGCCACCGCGATCGCCGCCCGGCTCGGCCGCGACGGGATCAGCCACCTCCCGCTCGTCGACGACCGCGGGCACCTCGTCGCGATCGCGGTCGAGGGCGATCGGGCGCTGCGGATCGGCCGCCACGAGGTGGGCGACGGCCACCCGGCCTTCCTGATCGCGGAGATCGGCAACAACCACAACGGCTCGGTCGATCTGGCGCGGCGGCTGGTCGACCTCGCGGTCGAGGCGGGAGCCGACGCGGTGAAGTTCCAGCTGCGCGACCTCGACTCCCTCTACCGGCGCGCCGGCGGGGCCACCGCGGGGGAGGACCTCGGCGCCCAGTACACGATCGACCTCCTGCGCCGCTTCTCGCTGCCCGCCGAGCCGCTCCTCCGGGTCTTCGACCACGCGGCCGAGGCCGGGATCGACGTCCTCTGCACCCCGTGGGACGCCCCGAGCGTGCAGGCGCTCGTCGACTACGGGATCCCGGGTCTCAAGATCGCCTCGGCGGACCTCACCAACCACGGCCTGATCGAGGACGCCGGCACCCGGGGGCTGCCCCTGCTGCTCAGCACCGGGATGTCCCGCGAGTCCGAGATCCTCGAGTCGGTCGCGCTGCTGCGCTCGCTCGGCACCTCCTTCGCCCTGCTGCACACCCAGTCGACGTACCCGGCGCCCTACCGCGACCTCAACCTCGCCTACCTCGACCGGCTCGCCGAGATCGGCGGCGGCGTCGTCGGCTACTCCGGCCACGAGCGGGGCTGGCACGTCCCCGTCGCCGCCGTCGCCCGCGGGGCCCGCATCGTCGAGAAGCACTTCACGGTCGACCGGGGGATGGAGGGCAACGACCACACGGTGTCCCTGCTCCCGGACGAGTTCCGCCGCATGGTCGGCGAGATCCGCGACATCGAGGACTCGCTCGGCACGCGCGACGCCCGATCGGTCTCGACGGGGGAGTCGATGAACCGCGTCTCGCTCGCGAAGTCGCTGGTCGCCTCCCGCGACCTCTCGATCGGGGACGTGGTGCGCGCCGCCGACGTCGTCGTCCGCAGCCCCGGCCGGGGCCTCCAGCCCAACGAGCTGCCGCAGCTGCTCGGCCGCGCGCTCCACCGCGACGTCGAGGAGGGCGGGTTCTTCTTCGCCGGCGACCTGCGCGAGAGCACGCCGTCCGGCCGGCCGTTCCGGTTCCGCCGCCCCTGGGGCCTGCCGGTGCGGTACCACGACCACGCGGCGCTCGCCGCGGAGTCGAACGCCGACTTCCTCGAGTTCCACTTCTCGTACCGCGACCTGGAGATCGAGCCGGACGACGTGTTCACCCGCCGCCTCGACTCCGGCTTCACCACCCACCTGCCGGACCTGTTCGCGGGCGACTTCCTCGTCGACCTCGCCTCCTTCGACGACGACGTGTGGGAGCGCTCGATCGCGGAGGTGCAGCGCACCGTCGAGACCACCCGGAGCCTCGCGCGCTGGTTCCGCCAGGAGGAGGACCCGATGATGGTCGTCACGATGGGCGGCTTCACCCGCCACGCGCACGTGGCTCCGGATCAGCGCGCTCCCCTCTACGAGCGCGTCGCCGACGCCCTCGAGCGCATCGACACGAGCGGCGTCCGCGTGCTGGCGCAGACCCTCCCGCCCTACCCGTGGCTCATGGGCGGGCAGCAGTTCCACAACCTCTTCGTGGACCCGCGCGACACCGCGGAGTTCGCGGCCGCGACCGGCACGCCGCTCTGCCTCGACGCCTCGCACACCAAGCTCGCGGCGAACCACCTCGGGCTCGCCTTCTCGGAGGCGGTGGCGCTGCTCGCTCCGCTCAGCGCGCACCTGCACCTCGTCGACGCGACGGGTGTCGACGGCGAGGGGGTGCAGATCGGCGAGGGCGAGATCGACTGGCCGGACTTCGCGGCGTCGCTCGACGAGCTGGCGCCCGGGGTGCCGTTCATCCCCGAGATCTGGCAGGGGCACGTCAACAGCGGCGAGGGCTTCTGGACCGCGCTCGAGCGGCTGGAGAAGTGGCTGTGACCCCGCTCGCGCTCTGGGCGGTGCCGGTCGGCGAGTTCGGCGGGGTGGCCCGCCACGTCCTCGACGCCGCCCGGCACGGGATCCCCGGCCACCGGCTCGTCGTGCTCTGCCCGGAGGGAGCGCTCGCCGAGCGGCTGCGGGAGCAGGGCTCGGCCGTGACGACCGGGCGCTTCGGAGTGTCCGCCGGTGCCGCCGCCTCCGTGGCGACCCTGCGCGCGACCGCGGCGGCTCTCCGCCCGGCGGTCGTCCACTCCCACCTCGCCCACGCCGACCTCGTGACCGCGGCGACCCCGCTGCCCCGCGGGGTCCGCCGCGTCACGACGGAGCACGGCATCGCCGGGCCCGACGTCTACCACCGCACCGCACTGCGGGCGCGGACGACCGCGGTGGCGCACCACGCGCGGCTGCGGTCCTTCGACGGCGCGATCGCCGTCTCGGAGGCCACCCGCCGCACCATGATCGAGAAGTGGCGGCCGAGCCTGCCGGTGCAGGTCGTGCTCAACGGAGTCGACGCCGCGCCCCGCGACCGCGAGCCGGGGGAGCCGGGCTCCCTCCGGGTCCTCTCGCTCGCGCGCCTGGCGCCGGAGAAGCGCCTCGACGCGCTGCTCGAGGCCTTCGCGGTGCTGCACCGGCGCGTCCCCGGCGCCACGCTGACCGTCGCCGGCGAGGGTCCGCTCGACGGCGCCCTGCGCGCCCGGGCCGAGCGGCTCGGCCTCGGCGACGCCGTGTCGTTCCCCGGCTTCGCCGATCCGGAGGCGGCGCTCGCCGCGGCGGACGTCGTCGCCCAGCTCTCGGTCTGGGAGAACTGCTCCTACACGCTGCTCGACGCGGCCGCCCGCGGGATCGGCGTGGTCGCCTCCGCGGTGGGCGGGAACCCCGAGATCGTCGAGCGGGACTCGCTGGTCGACGCCGACGACCCGGAGGCGGTGGCCGCGGCGCTGGAGCGGCAGGCGTCGAGAGCCGCGGCTCCTCGCGCCGTGCGGGACGTCGCCGCCATGTGCGGCGGGATCGCCGCCGTGTACGAGGGGGTGGCGGCGTGAGCGGCGGGTCCCTGCGACCGGGACTGCGCACCCTCCTCTCGCTGGCCGGTGCCGCCTCTCCGGGCTGGATCACCGCCGCCGTCGCGGGCTCCCTCGCGCTCGCGGTCCTCGACACCCTGGGCGTCGCCGCGATGGTGCCGCTCATGGCGCTGCTCACCGGGACCGACACCACCACGGGCGCGCTCGGCGTCCTCTCCGGCGTCCTCGGCTCGACGGACGTCCAGACCCTCCTCCCGATCATCGCCGGCTTCGTCGCGGTCGTCTTCGTGCTCAAGAGCGCCGGGACGATCGTCTTCCGGTGGTGGCTGCTCGGCCGCACCACGCGGATATCGGCCGACGCTGCGACGGAGCTGCTCCGGCGGTACGTCCTCGCGCCCTACGCCGTCCACCGCTCCCGGCGCCTCGCCGAGGTGTACCGGACCATCAACGACGCCAGCGCGCAGGCGGCCGGCGTGCTCCTCGGCGTGATCGGCATCGCCTCCGACCTGCTGGTGCTCGTCGCGATCGTGGCGATCCTGCTGGTCGCCTCGCCGGTCGCGACCCTGTTCGCGGCCGTCTTCTTCGCGGTGCTGCTCGGCGGCGTCCAGGCGCTCCTGCGGCGGCGGCAGGGCCGGATCGGCGAGGAGATGGCGGAGGCCGCGCTGGAGTCGTGGCAGTTCCTGCTCCCCTCGCTCGACGGGTTCCGCGAGGCGCGCCTGACCTCGAGCGCGGCGAGCCTGGTCGCCGGCTTCAGCGGGGCCAAGCGCCGCAGCGCCCAGGCTCTGCGCTCCCTCTCGCTCGTCTCGGAGCTGCCGAAGTACCTGCTCGAGATCGGCTTCGTCGTCGCCGTCGTGGGCGTCTCGGGGATCCTCGTCGCCACCGGCTCCGGCGCCGAGGCGCTCTCCGTCCTGGGCGTCTTCGCGGCCGCCTCCCTCCGCGCCCTGCCGACGCTCAACCGCGTCTCGGCCACGTTCGCGATCGTGCGCAGCGGGCAGGCGGGGCTGCGGATCGTCTCCGAGGCGGCCGAGGAGCTCGCCTCCGAGGGGGCGCACGACGAGACGCCCGGGCCGGGCGGCCGCTACTCCGGCGACATCGCGCTCGAGCACGTCACGTACCGCTACGCCGACTCCGACGTGGACGTGGTGCGGGACGTCTCGCTGGTGATCCAGCGGAACGCCACGACCGCCTTCGTCGGATCCAGCGGCGCCGGCAAGAGCACCCTCCTCGACCTGGTCCTCGGCCTGCTCCCGCCCACGAGCGGCCGGATCCTCTGCGGCGGGCGGCCGATCGACGAGGACCCCGCGGCCTGGTACGCGGGGCTCGGCGTGGTGCCGCAGGACGTGTTCCTCCTGGACGCGACCGTCGCCGCGAACGTCGCCTTCGGGGTCCCGGCGGCCGAGGTCGATCACGAGCGCGTGCGCGAGGTGCTGCGGACGGCGCAGCTCGAGGAGTTCGTCGGCGGGCTGCCGCAGGGTCTGGACACCCGCGTGGGCGAGCGCGGCGTCCGCCTCTCCGGCGGCCAGCGCCAGCGGCTCGGCCTCGCCCGGGCGCTGTACCGGCGCCCCTCCGTCCTCGTCCTCGACGAGGCGACCTCGGCGCTCGACAACCGCACGGAGCACGAGATCTCGCGTGCCGTCGCCGAGCTGCACGGCAGCATGACCGTCCTCGTGGTCGCCCACCGGCTCTCGACCGTGCGCGGCGCCGACCGGCTGCTCTTCCTCGACGGCGGCCGGATCGAGGGGGCCGGCACCTTCGAGGAGGTGCGGGCCGCGCACCCCGGCTTCGCCCAGCTCGTAGCGCTCGGAGAGCTCTCGTGAGCGGGGGAGGCCCGCGGTGGTGACGCTCGGCGACGTCCGCTCGGCGCTGCTGGCGCCCCTCCGCCGACGGGGCACGACGGTGCTGCTGCCCGGCGAGTCGTTCGGGGTCGGGAACCTCGCCTACTTCTGGCTGCAGGCCCACGCCCGCCGGGGCCGCGGGGTGCCGACCGCGGTGCGCGCGACGCGGAGGACCGCGGAGTGGGCGGAGGTCTTCCCGCGGGTCCTCGAGGAGCTCGTGGTGCCCCCGGCGGAGATGTCGTTCTTCAGCCCCCGCGAGCTCGGGAGCGTCCACCAGGAGCTCGGCGTGGAGTTCACGACGGATGAGCTGGCGGACTTCGTCGCGACGATGCTGCTCCCGCCCGGCGGCCCGTTCACCGCTCTCGCGGCGGCGGCGCGATCGGAGGCGGACCTCACCGTGAACATCCGGCGCGGCGACTACTACAGCGTCCCGGCCTTCCGCGGCCGCTACTCCTTCGACGTGGTCGAGTACGTCGACGCGGCGCTCGCCCTGGCCCGCGAGCGGGAGCCCGTGCGCAGCGTCCTGATCGTGTCGGACGACCTCGACTGGTGCCGGGTGAAGCTGGCCCGCGTCCTCGAGGGCGTCGAGGTGCGCTTCCCGGGGGCGGGGACGCCGGTGCCGCAGCAGCTCGCCCTGCTGGCCGCGTCCCGCCGCCTGGTGCTGACGAACTCGACCTTCTCGTACTGGGGCGCGCATCTCGGCGACCACGTGCACGGCGGCGCCGACGTGATCGCGCCGTGGTTCCACAGCCGCGCGTGGAACGGAGGGGCGGCGACGCAGCTCGACCCGCGCTGGCGGGTGGTCCGCGACCTCCCCGGCGGCTGGGACGGCTGACGCGGCGAGTCGGAGTCCGGCGGCTGCGCGGGGCTCGCGGGTACCGGCGGGGGCTGCGGGCGGGCGGCTCCGGGGGCGCGACCGGGCGTGGACGGCCGCGGGCGGGCGCGTTGTGCGAGGACGGCTGCAGGGTCGCGGCTCCGGGCTCTCGGCTCGGCGCCTCAGCGCAGGACGTGGCCCTCGACGTCGACGGGAGCCCGGGCGGTGAGGCGCTTCAGCCGCATCGCGGGGCGCTCGACCAGCAGCCAGCTCGCCCACGCGAGGGGGACCGTCGCTGCGACCGAGAGCGCGATGTACGCCCAGAGCGGCACGTCGGCTCCGGCTCCGACGATCGCCAGCGAGAGCAGCTGCTGCACGGGGAACGCGTAGATGTACATCCCGTAGGAGACGTCGTGGGTCGCGCCCACTCGACGCAGGGGGAGCCGGGCGCCGAGCGCGACCATCAGATAGGCGAGGGGGAGGCCGGCGAGCACGCGGTAGAGGCCGGCCGCGATCACGAGGACGAGCAGCACGGCCGCGGCAGCGGTGAGCGCGCCCGTCAGGGGGAGGCGGTCGCGGTACAGGTGCACGAGCGCGCCGGCGAGGAAGTACCCGACGAGCGTCACCGTCTGGTTGAGGGGCGCCGGGAACGGGACGAGGTCCGTCGCGAGCACCGCCGCGACGAGGGTGAGGCCCGCGAATCCCGCGACCACGAGGGGGCGCACCCAGCGCGCGGGCGCCAGGGAGACGAGCAGGCCGATCACGACGTAGCTGACGAACTCGTAGAACAGGCTCCAGAGCGAGCCGTTCCACGCGCCCGGGTAGGGCACGGAGCCGAGCATCCCCGCGATGCCGTACTCCCGGATGTAGAGGGCCGCATTGGCGACCACGAAGCGCACCGCCCCGGCCGCGCTGTACTCGCCGGCTCCGAGGAGGAGCGACGCGAGCGGTGCGGCGACGAAGGCCACGACCAGGAGCGAGACGAGGAAGGCGGGATAGATGCGGAGGAAGCGCCGCCAGAGGAAGTCGACCAGCGATCGCGAGCGCAGCCGGCTCGCGGTGATCAGGAAGCCGGAGGTGGCGAAGAACCCGCCGACCGCCCAGGCGCCGAGGGTCGAGCCTCCGAACCCGGGGTCGTCGCCGTAGCCGCCGAGGGGGAAGGAGTGCGACACGATGACGAGGACCGCCAGCCCGAGCCGCAGGGCGTTGATGCTGTTCGACCGCGGGTCGAAGGCGGAGCCGACGGTCGGGCGCGTGCGTGGCGCGCGGGCGGGCGCGGCGGTGCGCCGGCCGTTCTCCTGGCGGGTCATGCGCACATCCTGCTGACCCCGGCCGCCGCCGTCGATCGGGCGTGGGACGCGCCGCGCTCCTCCCGGAGGGCCCGCGCGCCAGCAACGACGCGCGCTCCACCCCTGCGGACCCGCCGCGGAGCTGACGCGGACTGACGTGCGGCCTGCGGCTGATCCCTCTCCGCCCGGTCGTCCCTCCGTCGCCCTCTCCGCGAGACGCCGCTCCGGTAGCGACACGCCGGAGCGGGCGTACCGGAGCGGCACCTCGTGGCAGGCGGTCGGATCACGCCGGTCGGACCGCGCCGGTCGGATCACGCCGGTCGGATCACGCCGGTCAGAGCAGCCCGTCCGTGAGGTGGTCCGGCGTGCCGAAGCGGTGGGCCGTGATCGACACGGCCTGCTCGCGGAGGAACGGCAGCAGCTCCAGCCGGCCCGCCTCGGTCGCCGGGCCGGCGTAGACCGCGAGGTCGGGGCGCCCGCCCGTCACGGCCGTCACCGTCGCGGCGGAGGCGCCCAGCAGGCGCACCCGTCCGGCGCCGTGGGCGCGCACCCGCGCCTCCCACGCCGCGTCGTCCTCGACCACGACGGCGCCGGCCGCCTCGTCGAGACCGGCGGCGAGCTGCGGAGGCAGCGCCACGGCGCTCGAGACGACCACCCGTGCCTGCGCGGTCGCCGCCGCGACGGCCACCCGCACGAGCGAGCCCAGCGGCTCCCCGGCGGCCAAACGCACCAGCACGGCGGAGTCGTAGGGCAGGCGGCGGAAGACGTTGCGCTCCGCCTCCAGCCCCGTCACGTCGCGAGGAGCGCTCGCGGCCCGCGCCGCCGCGCAGCTGCGCGCCGTCCGCTCCACCGCGGCGTGCTCCTCCGCCGGGAGCTCCGCGCGCGACGCGGCGAGCAGGCGGGCGGCCGGTCCGACGACCGGAGCGGTAGCCTCCGACGGCGCCGCGGTCCAGGAGCCCAGGCCGAGCAGGTAGTCCGGCCCGCCCGCCTTGGTGCCCGGGCCGACCGCCGACTTCTTCCAGCCGCCGAACGGCTGGCGCTGCACGATCGCCCCGGTGATCCCGCGGTTCACGTAGAGGTTGCCCGCCTCGATCCCGTCGAGCCAGGTGCCGATCTCCTCCGGGTCGAGCGCGTGCAGGCCCGAGGTGAGCCCGTAGTCGACCTCGTTGACGATCGCGATCGCCTCGTCGAGGGTCGCCGCCGTCATGATCCCGAGGATCGGCCCGAAGTACTCGGTGCGGTGGAACTCGGACCCGCGGCGCACGCCGTCGCGGACGCCGGGGCTCCACAGGCGTCCGGAGTCGTCGAGGCTCCGCGGCTGCAGCAGCCAGGTCTCACCGGCGCCGAGCACGGTCAGGCCGCGCAGCAGCTTGCCCTCGGCGGGTTCGATCACCGGCCCCATCCGCGTCGCGGGGTCGGTCGGGTAGCCGACCGTGAGGGAGGAGACCGCGTCGAGCAGCTGCGCGCGGAACCGCTTCGAGCGCGCGACGGAGCCCACCAGCACGACGAGCGAGGCGGCGGAGCACTTCTGGCCCGCGTGCCCGAAGGCGCTCGCCACCACGTCCTTCACCGCCAGGTCGAGGTCGGCCGAGGGGGTGACCACGATCGCGTTCTTGCCGCTCGTCTCGGCGAGCAGCGGGAGGTCGTTCCGGAAGGAGCGGAACAGCTCTGCCGTCTCGTAGGCGCCGGTGAGGATCACCCGGTCGACCTGCGGGGAGGCGATCAGGTCGCGCCCCAGCTCCTCCTCCGGCAGGCGGAGCAGGCGCAGGGCCTCGCTGGGCACGCCCGCCGCCCACAGCGCCTCGGCCACCACGGCGCCGCAGCGCGCGGTCGGTCCGGCGGGCTTGAGCACCACGGCGGAGCCGGCCGCGAGCGCCGCGAGGACGCCGCCCGCCGGGATCGCGACCGGGAAGTTCCACGGCGGAGCGACCAGGGTCAGCGCGGCCGGGTGGAAGCGGGCGCCGTCGACCGCGTCGAGCTCGAGGGCGCGCTCGGCGTAGTAGTGGGCGAAGTCCACGGCCTCCGAGACCTCGGGGTCGCCCTGGTCGAGGGTCTTGCCGCCCTCGGCCGCCATGACCTCGAGCAGCTCGGCGCGGCGCGCCTCCAGCTCGTCGCCCGCGCGGTGCAGGATGCGGGCGCGCTCCTCGGCCGGGACGTCGCTCCAGCCGCTGCCGCGGGCGCCGGAGAGCACCGACTCCAGCTCGTCGAGGGTGCCGATCGTGGCGGCCTCGATCGCGTCGGCGCCGGCCCGGGAGGAGGGGACGCGCGCGAGGATCGCCTGCGCCCACTCGCGGTTCGCGGCGACGGACGGGTCGGTGTCGGGGGTGCTGCGGAAGTCGCCCGGTCCCGGACGGCCGCTCGCGGCGAACCGGTCGGGCACGCGGTGCGCCGGGGGGACGGCCCCGTCGAGGGCGGCGACGGAGGCGCGGAACCGCTCCTCCTCCCGCGCGAAGAGCGCCGGGTCGGCCTCGAGCTCGAAGACGGCCGACATGAAGTTCTGGCTCGACGCGCCCTCCTCCAGCCGGCGGATCAGGTAGGCGATCGCCACGTCGAACTCGGCCGGCGCGACGACCGGCGTGTAGAGCAGGAGCGAGCCGACCGTGCGGCGCACCGCCTCCGCTTGGCCCTGGGCCATGCCGAGGAGCATCTCGTACTCGATCCCCTCGCGGACGCCGCGGGTGCCGGCGAGCAGCCACGAGTACGCGACGTCGAAGAGGTTGTGCCCGGCGACGCCGACCCGCACGTTGCGGATCCGCTCCGGGTGCAGCGCGTAGTCGACGACGCGCTTGTAGTTCGTGTCGGAGTCCTGCTTGCTGCTCCAGGTCGCCAGCGGCCAGCCGTGGACCGAGGCCTCGACCTGCTCCATCGGCAGGTTCGCGCCCTTCACCAGGCGCACCTTGATGCCGGCGCCGCCGCGGGCCCGGCGGGCGGCGCTCCACTCCTGCAGGCGGATCATCGCCGAGAGCGCGTCCGGCAGGTAGGCCTGCAGCACGATGCCGGCCTCGAGGCCGAGGAACTCCGGCCGGTCGAGGATGCGGGTGAAGACCGCGATGGTGAGGTCGAGGTCCTTGTACTCCTCCATGTCGAGGTTGATGAACTTCTGCGGCGAGGAGGCGGCGGCCCGGGCGAACAGCGGCGCCAGCTCCTCGACGATGTCGTCGACCGCGGCGTCGAAGGCCCACGGGTTGTGCGGGGCAGTGCTCGAGGAGACCTTGATCGAGACGTAGTCGACGTCGTCGCGGGCGAGGAGCCGGTGCGTCCCCTCCAGGCGGCGGTGGGCCTCCTCGCGGCCGAGGACGGCCTCGCCGAGCAGGTTCATGTTGAGCCGGACGCCGTCGCGGCGGATCGCGGCGATGGCCGGGCCCAGGCGCGAGTCGGTCGCGTCGATGATCAGGTGGCCGACCATCCGTCGCAGCACCCGGCGCGCGATCGGCACCACGACGTCCGGGAGGTGCGGCGCCATGACGCCGCCGAGGGCGACCGCGCCGCGCATCGGAGCCGGGAGGAAGGACGGCACGTTGCCCGCGATCGCCTTCAGCGCCGCCGCCGCGACGCGGGTGTCCTCGGGGCGGACGACGCCGTCGACGAAGCCGACCGTGAAGTCCAGGCCGGCCGGGTCCTTCAGCACGCCCGCCAGCTGCGCCCCGGAGGCGTCGATCGGGATCGCGGACGCCTCGCGCAGCCAGCGCCGCACCAGGGCGACGCTCTCGTCGACCAGGCGGGGATCGATCGAATCGGCGGACGGACCGTCGGCCGCGGGGCCGGTGGCGAGAGCGGGGCTGGCGAGATCCGTCATGGTGCGGTCCTTCTGCTCTGAGGTGGGTGCCTTCAGTATTCGACCGACTACCGTTGAGCAGAAGCGACCGTTCCTTACCGGTACCGGTCAGCTCAGCTGAACGATCGGAGAGACGCCGTGCTCGATGTCCGCCGCCTGGTCCTGCTCCGCGAGGTGGCCATCCGCGGCACTCTCGCCGCCGCGGCCGAGGCCCTCGCCTACAGTCCCTCCGCCGTCTCGCAGCAGCTCGCCGTGCTCGAGCGCGAGGCCGGCGTCGAGCTGCTGCGGAAGGCGGGCCGGCGCGTGCAGCTCACACCCCAGGCCGAGATCCTGGTCGAGGCGGCCGGAGAGGTGATGGCCCTGCTCGAGCGGGCGGAGGCGGCGCTCGCGGCCTCGGGGGAGTCGGTGACCGGGCGGGTGCGGGTCGCGGTGTTCCAGTCGGCCGCGCTCGCGCTCATGCCGGGTGCGCTCCGGGCCGTCGCCGACCGCTTCCCCGAGGTGCGCGTCGAGATGGTGCAGCGCGAGCCCGAGGGTGCGCTGCACGAGACGTCGTGGGCGCGGGAGTTCGACCTCGTCGTCGCCGAGCAGTACCCCAGCCACTCGACCTCCTGGCTGCCCGGACTGGTGCGCAGCGACCTGACGACCGACGCGATCCGCCTCGCCGTGAGCCGCGACTCCGCCGTCGTCGACCTCGCCTCGGCCCGCGACTCCGCCTGGGTGATGGAGCCGCGCGGCACCGCGAGCCGCCACTTCGCCGAGCAGACCTGCCGGGTCGCGGGCTTCGAGCCGGACGTCCGCTTCGAGACCGCCGACCTGCAGGCGCAGATCCGACTCGCCGCCTCCGGCCACGCCGTCGCCCTGATGCCCGACCTGGTCTGGGCGGGCGAGGCCCCGGACTGCCGCCTCCTCGAGCTGCCCGGCACGCCCCGCCGCACGATCTTCACCGCCCAGCGCGAGGCGCAGCTGGCGTCGCCGGCCGTGCGGGTGTTTCGGGAGTGCCTGGCGGAGGTGGCGGGGCGTGCCGGGCAGCTCGAGGAGGCGGCAGTCCGGGGCCTCGCCCGCCCAGACCAGGTCGGGCATCAGGG